>DUQW01000051.1 GCA_012837585.1 Acholeplasmataceae bacterium | reverse complement strand
TAGAAGATTATCAATAATATTTTGATAATATTTATCATTGTCTAATATCATCTTTTCCATCAATCTTACTCCTTACGATATTTTTAAATAATGTTTGGGCTTCTTTTGGAATATACTTTAAAGCCTCATCTACTTCGTTATTTTGAATATTCTCTCTAACGTGTGAACTAGAGATCATAACGCCATTTATACTAAAGCGTTCAACAATTTCTATAATGTTCCCCATCGCCTTAACTAAGGCATTGTTATATGAAACCATATATGGTTTAACTTCACTCCCCAAATATCTTTTATTAATATTAAAAATTGGAATAAAATACTTTTTAAAAACTAAAGTATCAATTAATGCTTGATATTCATGTAACGATACATCGTTTTTTAAAAAATAATTAGGAAAAGTAGCACTTGATACTAGATAATCAGTAGAAGGTAATATTTTAACATTACTTATCATATGAGTCGCTAGATATAAAAGTGACATTCTTTCTTTATATGTAAAAAATGATTTATTTTCTTCTACTAAAAATACAAGTAATAAATCATGTTTTTTACTTGCGTATTTAATTAGTTCAACATGACCATTTGTAACAGGGTTTGCATTTATAACGACCGAACCTATATTTAATTTAGTTAGTTCTACTTGAAGGTCTTTTTCAAGTTTTGATTTTAAGTTGTTAAGTGTTTCAGTAACTGAGCTTAATCCTTTTTCCATGAAAATGATTGCATCATTTTTAATAATTTCTTTAAAGCCTAATGATTCAAAAATTAATTTATTATCTAAATGAGTTACTGCGTAATACTGGTAAATATTATCTTCTTGAAATGATTTAGCAATTTCATCAATAATTAAAGAGATTAAATTATATGACTGCCATTCCTTTTTAACAGCTAAACCTTTAATCACTTTATTACTTCTTGATCCGGTTGCGATAACTTCATTATTATGTTCAATATAAAAACTTTGGATAATATCTTCGTCCCAAATCATATCCATTTGATTTAAAAATTTAATAATATTTTCTTTTTCAGTTTCTAATAACGCCTTTTTAACAATCATTTAAACCCTCATTTAGCATATAAATAATCAATTAATGTGCCATCACGATAAATAACTGCACCAATTCTTTTATTATCTTTAATATTAATTGGATTTGGAATTCCAGCAATTTCGTTTGCTAAGTTATATAACTCTTGAATTGTCATTATTTCAATATTATTATCTTTTAACTTTTTAATTATATCTAATCTTTTTGGATTAACTGCAATCCCACGGTCAGTAACGATAATATCAATATCTTCACCAGGTGTTGTTATAGTTAAGACTCTTTCTTTAACTAAAGAAATACGAGAGCGTAATAAATTAGCAACTATTATCGTTACTTTAGCTCCGTGTGCAGTATCCGCATGACCGCCACTACCGCCAATAATATTTCCAAATGAATCAGTAGTTACGTTAACGTTGAAATCAAGGTCAGCTTCAGTTGCTCCTAATATGACAACATCTAATTTATTAACAATTGGATCATCATAAGGATTAGCATATTTTGATGCTGACATTTTAATATGATTAGGATTATCGTTATATGATTTAACCGCATCTAAATCAAAACACTGAACATCATATAACTTTTCAAAGTATCCTTCATTTAATAAATCAACAAAATAACTAGTAATACCACCAGAAGCAAAACTACCTATTACTTTTCTTTCTTTCATAATATCTTTTAAATAACTAGCTACTGCAAGTGAAGTCCCACCGGCACCAGTTTGGACAGAAAAACCATCTTTTACAAATCCAAGTTTATCTATTACCTGAGCCGTTTTTCTCGCAATTAATAGACCGATTGGATCTCTTGTGATTCTAGTAGTTCCAGAGACAATACCTTCTTTATCACCAATTGAATCTATTACTAAAACACCATCTACATATTTTTCGTCAAAATCTGGGTTATCAATTAATTCAACTAAATTATCAGTAACTAAAACTACTTTTTTAGCATACATTAAATCACTTATCGCATATCCTAATACTCCGCATGAACTCTTACCTGCTCCGCCATATCCATTACCAAGTTTATCGACTTGAGGTGTTGCTAAAAAAGCAACATCAATTTTGATTTCTCCTGCTTCAATTGCTCTAGCTCTTCCGCCGTGAGTATCCATTAGTAAAATGCCATCTAGCATACCACTTTGGATAGTATTACTTACTGGCCCAGACATATAGTTAGTTCTAATGTTAGTTACATTTTTATTTTCAATTAATTGTGATAATATCTTATTATTTGGAAATATTGAAGAAGGGGCAAAAGTTAAGTTTTTTAAATCCCTTTTGATTACTTCTTCACACACTAAATTTAATACATAATCACCGTTTCTTAAATGATGGTGAAAAGATAATGTCATATCGTTTTTGATCTTAAAATAATCAAAAACTTCTGAAAAAGATTTGAAAAACTTCAAATCCCCTTTTCTTAATACTTCAGGGATTAAAGTTCTTTTCTTCTTTTTATAGTCATCGCTTGAATTAAATTTTATAAAATCATTTAATCTTTTCATATAATTTTAAATTTTTTAGCTTTGGCTAATATTTTTTCAGCTCGTAAAATAATTGGTTTGTCAACCATCTTACCATCTAAACTAAATACTCCCAAGTTTTTCTTTTCTGCTTCTTCTTTAGCAATTAATACTTTTTTTGCCCAATTTATTTCTTTTAAAGTTGGAGAAAACACTTCATTAACAATTTCTACTTGATTTGGATGAATACACGCTTTCGCATTCATTCCAATTCCTTTTACTAACTTACACTCTTCTTTTAGTTTTTCATTATTTAAAACATCAGTAAAAGGAGTGTCGATTGCATCTATTTTATTAGCTTTGGCGGCAGTAACTACCATCATTCTAGCGTATAAAATTTCTAAGCCTTCAGGAGTTCTTACTACTTCTAGATCACTTGATAAATCCTCTCCACCTAATAATAAACCATTAACCCTAGGTAATTTAGCTATCTCGTTTACCTCAATTAATGAACTTGCAAGTTCAATAATTGGTAAAACATTAATTTTTTTAGTAAGTTTTTTCTCTTTTTCAATTTTAGATAGATCTTCATCTAACTTACTTAAAGTTATAGCACTTGCCTTTGGAAGCATAATGGTATCAATTTTATCTGATACAACTACCGCTAAATCATCATTATAAAAAGGAGTATCACTAGCATTAATCCTAACAATAACTTCTAAGTTAAGTTTATCTTTTGTCTTTAAAAATGAATTTAATAGATTTCTTGAGTTATCTTTTTCACTAACACTAACGGAATCTTCTAAATCAAAGATAACTGAATCACTTCCAAATAAATTGGATGATTCTAACATCCCAGGATTATTACTTGGAATAAATAATAAGCTTCTTCTCATTTATTTTCCTCCATTCTTTTGATTGCGGTAATTAAGCGAGCCTTAATTGTATAATCTAAGGCCCCCTTATCTTCACAAATAACTTTAATTTTATTAATTTTTAGTTCCTTTAAAATAGTTTTAATATAGTTTTCAATGTGCTCGCCAAAAAAATCATAAACGACACTTTTAACTTCTACTATTAAATTTGAAGACTCGGTAACTGTTATAATACAATCATTTGATTCTAAAGTACCGGCAATACCTATTTTCAAAACTAAATCACCACTTAGTACGTGCATTAGCTAAAGCTACGACACGGTTCATTTCATTTTTAATAATCATGCGTCCTTCATCAACGCCCATACCAGGTTTCCCAAGCATTTGTTTCGCTTTACAAGCGATTGCGATATTAGTTGTTGTTTGGGCTGAAATGTTAGTTTCATTACATGTTCCGCCAATATATGAGCCAATACCTTTTTTATTACAATATAATGCAGCTTCGACAACATTATTAACTCCGCCTAAATCTGGAGTTTTAATTTGTAAAATGTGTCCGGCTTTATTATCAGCAAACATTTTAATGTCTTCTAATGTATTACACCACTCATCAGCAACAATTTTAACATTTGATCCTTTTGATTCAAGATATATTCTTAAATCTCTTAAACCTTCCATTGTTGAAATTTTAGCACCAGTATCAATTGGTCCTTCAATACGTAATTCGTATGGATCACATAGTTTTTCTAAGGAAATAATGTAATCTCCAATTTTTTCAATATTTAAATCAAATGCTTCTCCCATTGTTCCGTAAACGTCAAGTTGAATAATAGGATGATAATCTGGAGTAATTTTTTTAGTGTTAATACGGTTAATTAACCATTTTACATATTCATATAAAATTTCACCATTATGGCCTAATTTTTCCTCAACGTTATTAATTAAGGCGTGTGGTAAGATTTCAGCTTTTGATAAAATCATTTGATCAGCTGCACCATATCTATTATCTCCACTTTGAGAAAAAATAGGAATATAG
>DUQW01000050.1 GCA_012837585.1 Acholeplasmataceae bacterium | reverse complement strand
GCTAAAGTTAATAAGAGATTAAGAGAATTAAACTCTCGTCTTTTATCAGATGCTGAAGTAGAATTTTTATACTTAAATAATAGCGATGCGGTAAGAATTTATGAAGCCAGTCTTCGCTTTGTTGTCGTTATGGCAATTAAAAATTTATACCCACAAGCTAATGTTAGTTTTAACTACAATGTTTCACGATCAGTTTTAACCATTATTAGAAATTTAGAAGGCGGAGTAACTGAAGAGTTAGTTAACGAAATTAAGGCTGAAGTTTGCCGTATCGTCGAAGCTGATTATCCAATTACAAGAAAATTTTTTAACTTAGAAGAAGCTTCAATTTTATATAAAAATCAAGGTAATTTAGATAAAGTTAAATTATTACAATTTAGAGAAGAAGAATACGTTAACTTATACGAATGTCAAGGATATGTTAATTATATGTATTCATTAATGGTACCATCAACCGGATACTTAAAAGAGTATAATATGTTTCCGTATGGCGCCGGATTTATTATTCAATATCCGCGTGCTGAAGTAGGTGGAGTAATCCCTCCGTTTTATCATGCGCCAACGTTTGCTAAAGCTTTACGTGATGCCGCACGTTGGGGCAAAAGAACTAGAGGTACAGCAATCGCTAATATGAACGAATACGCACTTAATAAACATGATTTAATAGACTTTGTTAATATGTGCGAAATTAAACATACTAACGAACTTCATGAGTTAGCCAGCCAAATTGTTGAAAAACGTAATGAAGTCCGTTTAATTACTATCGCGGGACCTTCATCAAGTGGTAAAACGACATTTTCAATGCGTTTACGCATTACTTTAATGTCACTTGGATTAAAACCGGTAATGATCTCAATTGATGATTATTATAAACCACGTTCACAAGCTCCAATTGATGAATTTGGACAACCAGATTTAGAACATATTGAATCACTTGATATCGAACGATTTGACAATGATATTTCAAGATTAATTAAAGGCGAAGAAGTAACACTTCCGCGCTATGATTTTAAACGCGGAATTATTACAGACGGAAAAACTATTCGTGTTGAACCAGATACTCCAATTATTATTGAAGGAATTCACGCATTAAACGATAGATTAACTAGTAAAGTTCCAAGGGAACAAAAATATAAAATTTATATTGCTCCTCAAACTCAACTACACATTGATGATCATAACCCAATTAGTATTACTGATTTAAGATTGTTACGCCGAATCGTTAGAGATTCTAAATATCGTAATGCTCCTGCTACTGAAACTATGGCAATGTGGCCATCAGTTAGAAGAGGAGAATTTAAATGGATTTATCCATTCCAAGAAGGTGCTGATTTTGTTTTCAATACCGAATTAAGTTATGAATTTGGAGTACTTAAAAAATTCGCTTTACCGCAACTTCAAGCCATTCCAAGAGATTCCGAATTCTTTATTATGGCTAATAGATTAGTTAAGTTCTTAAAATACTTTGTTGATATCCCAGAAGAATTAGTACCATGCAATTCACTATTACGTGAATTTATTGGTGGATCTTGCTTTCACTAAGGAGTAAATAAAATTGAAATCACTTAAAAACATCTCAAGAACACAACTTAATAGTGAAAAACTAATGTTACTACTTGACACTTACGAACAAAAAGGTAAGGAGTATTACTACGATAAACTTTTTGAAAAAGATGAAGAAATATTGTTTACTAGTTCATTAGAAGAAGATATTTACTATATTGGTAAATTTTTTCAATTTGATTTTACTGATTTTAAATTACGTCAATGGTCAAAGAAAAATTTTCAAGCGCGTAATAAAGAAGAAGAACAATTTAATAACTATAAAACTGTTTTAAGAAGAATCCGTCGTGCTGGTAAATCATTTGAATTAGTTCATACTCATATTGTTGATTTATCTCGCTTAATTAGTAAAAACGTAAGAAAAGTTAATGTTAATTATAAAGATAACCCAGAAAAAACAGTTTATAACACTAATTCAAGAACTCCAATGACTTTTGACCTTGAAGAATTAATTAGACTATTTAATTCTGAGATAAGTCATAAAAACCACGAAACTATCGCTTTAATTATTAACTTTTATATTGATTTTATCAATATGGAAATATTTACTTCATATAATAAAGAAATGGGATTATTTTTAATGTATGCCCTACTATTGAAACACTTTAACGTGTTTAAATATGTATCGTTTTTTAAATACTTTTATGAAAAAGAAAATATTTTCAAACAAGGCGTCTTAGAAGCTAATTATAACTGGCATGCTGGTTATTCAAGTTATGAAAGATTATATATTTTATTTATCGATATATTAAAAGATAGTTACCAAGAATTAAAAGAAAAAGCCCATAAATATGAGCTTCAAACCGAATATCAAAAAGGTGACTATGTTAGAATTACTATTCTAAAAGGACCTGAAATCTTTACTAAACAAGAAGTAAGAGAAAAAAATCCATTAGTTAGTGATTCAACTATCGAAAGAATCTTAAAAACACTAAAAGATGAAGGTCATATTAGACCACTAGGTACTGGTAGAAGTGCTAAATGGCAAAGAGTATTTGATAATAAAGATTTTACTCACACTCAACTATCATTTTTCTCAGAAACAGATTTCGAATAAAAAGAGGCATCGCCTCTTTTTATTTTCTAAACATTCCTCTTTCAAGTAATCTCATTATTTCATCGGTTAAAAAATCAATATATTTTTCATCAGCATCAGGATTAAATAAAACTTGAAGACCAACGAAGTTAGATATACCCATTAAGACATATGATGCGGTTTCTAGATCGATATCGTCATAAATTTCTCCACTTTCAACTCCGCGTTTTAATCCCTTCATATAGCGTCTAGAGAAGTTTTGATAGTAATCTTTAAAAATATCACCATCAACATACATCGCTTCCCAGAAAATACGGTATGATATTGGATTTTCATGAGCGAAAATCAAGAAAGCCCTAATCCCTAATTTTTCTTCTTCATAACGATTTTTAGCACGCTTAATTCCTTTTTGAATTGCCTTAGTGATTTCTTTACCATAATAGTCGACTAAATAAAGATAAAGGGCACGTTTATCATTAAAGTAAAGATAAAAAGTACCAGTAGCTATGCCAGATTCTTCAATTATTTCATTAATTGATGCTCCGTAATAGCCTACTTTAGAAAAAAGTCTAGTCCCAGTTTCTACTATTTTATTGAATGTTTTTTTCCCATCAGCTCTTACTGGTAATCGATAATCTTTCATATTTTCCCTCCACTTTACATTTATTCATAGTTTAATTTAGAATTTTAATTTTGTCAACTTTATTACCATAATATTACGTAATTTATAATGAATATTTCTAATTTTAAAATTATAATATTGTTATATTATATCTTTTACAAATATTCTTGACTTTTTTACTTAAAAGGATTATTATGAAAGTACCATGAACAATTATTCACATTAATTATAGAAAGGAATTGATTAGTATGAAAAACAAACTTGGCAAAACTCTTAGTGAGTTATCATTAGGCGAATCGTCATCTTACACTAAAACTTTTACTGAAAAAGATGTTATTGCATTTGCTGAAATTACAGGAGATAACAACCCTGTACATTTAGATGAAGAATATGCAAAAACAACACAATTCAAATCAAGAATTGTCCACGGAGCATTAGTTTCTTCACTATTTTCAACCGTGTTTGGAGCTCAATTACCAGGCTTTGGTTGTATCTATTTTAGACAAGATTCAAAATTTGTTGCACCTGTTTATTTAAATGATACAATTACTGCTACTATAAAAGTAATTGAAATTCAAGAAGAAAAAGGTAGAGCAATTTTTGAAACAATTGCAACTAACCAAAGAGGAGAAAACGTAGTAGTAGGTACTGCTATGATCTACCCTAGAAAGGAAGCAAAATAATGGCTAGAGAAAACGAATTAATTGTTAAATTAGTTACTGAATTTGCAGAAAAATATGTTGAACCACGTGCTCAAGAAATTGATGAAACTGAAGAGTTTCCAACAGATATTAAAGATTTAATGGGCAAGTTTGGTCTTTTCGCTATTCCGTTTCCTCAAGAAGTTGGTGGAGCTGGCGGAACTGATACTGATTATGTAGATGCTGTTAGAATTTTAGCTAACCACTGCGGAACTTCATCAGTTATCATATCAGCACACGTTTCACTTTGTTGCTGGCCAATTTATAACTTTGGTTCAAAAGCACAAAAAGAAAAATATTTACCAGATTTATTATCAGGTAAAAAATTAGGAGCTTT
>DUQW01000049.1 GCA_012837585.1 Acholeplasmataceae bacterium | reverse complement strand
TTTAATTATACAAATTCGATGATCGCCATTGGTGCAGCATCCCCTCTACGAGGTACTGTTTTAATGATTCTTGTGTATCCACCATTACGATCAGTATATCTTGGACCGATCTCACTAAATAGTTTTTGCAAAGCAGTTTGGCCGCCTTCTGCTTGTTCTGGACGAACAATTTTTGCAGCTTGACGACGAGAGGCAAGATCGCCTTTTTTCGCTAAGGTAACCATTTTATCGGCTAGTTTTTGTAATTCTTTTGCTTTTGACTCAGTTGTAGTAATGCGTTCATAGATAATAATATCAGTAACTAAATCTCTTAGTAACGCTTTACGTGCTGAAGTTCTTCTTCCTAATTTACTAGACATATAAACTTTCCTTCCTATTCGTCGTAGTCTTCGCCGTCATAATCATCAATATAAGAACTCTTTAGTTCTAGATTATGTTCTGCTAAGCATTCTTTTAGTTCTTTTAATGACTTACGACCTAAATTTCTAATTTTAATAATTTCTTCTTCTCTTAATTTTAAGAGTCCGCCAACTGTAGAAATTCCAGCTCTCTTAATTGCGTTAAATAATCTAACTGACATATCAAGTTCTTCAATCTTCATGTTGTAAACTTGATTTTCTTCATCTTCCTCTTCTTCTTTGATGAACTCGATTTGACCAGCTCTTTCACTAATTTGAACAATAATGTCAAAGTGATCAATTAAAATTTTAGCTGCCATTGCAATTGCATCTTTCGCTTCAATTGCGCCGTTAGTTTCTACTTCTAAAGTTAATTCATCATCATCACCACGAGTTTTTTCAATTGAATATGCAACTCTTAAAATTGGTGAATATAGTGAATCGATTGCGATTAAACCAACTTGGTTACCGCTGTGGATTTTATTTTCATCAGCCGATACATATCCGACGCCACGTCTAACAGTAACAACCATTGAAAGTGATCCAACTTCATTTACGTTAGCAATAATTAAATCCGGGTTGACGATTGTTACACCAGTAACTTTTTCAAAGTCGCCAGCAGTTACCACTGCAGGGCCTTGAACGTTTAAGTATAATTTTTGTTCAAAGTCAACATCGTCTGAATCAACATTAATAATTACTTCTTTTAAGTTTAAAATAATACCCATTACGTCTTCATACACACCAGGGATTGTTGAAAATTCATGTTGGACGCCATCAATTTCAACATTTACTATCGCCGCTCCTGGCATTGACGATAATAATACTCTTCTTAAAGCATTACCGATTGTAGTACCATATCCACGTTCAAGTGGTTTAATAGTAAATCTAGCTTTATTACCATCTTTTGAAATTTCTTCAACCGATGTTGGAAGTTCAAATAATAATTTTCTCATTACATACCTCCTAAATAACTATTAACCACGAGGTCTTTTTGGTGGACGACATCCATTGTGTGGAACTGGTGTAGCATCCTTGATTGCTGTAATTTCTAACCCTGCTGCTTGAATTGATCTAATTGCTGCTTCGCGTCCAGGACCAGGTCCTTTAACAGAAACTTCAACTTTAATCATTCCATTATCCATAGCCGCTTTTGCAGCAGCTTCAGCAGTCATTTGTGCAGCAAATGCAGTTGATTTACGAGATCCTTTGAATCCCATAGCTCCAGCACTTGACCAAGAAACGGCATTACCGTCTAAATCTGTAATAGTTACGATTGTGTTATTAAAAGTTGTGTGGATATGAGCTATTCCAAGAGGAATATTTTTTCTGACTCTACGTCTTGATGTTCTTTTTCTTGACATTTTTTATTCCCCCTTCTTACCTTTTCTTACCAGGTGCATTCTTTTTACCCTTACGAGTACGTGCATTATTTCTAGTATTTTGTCCTCTAACAGGTAAGCCACGACGATGTCTCATCCCGCGGTAAGAACCGATTTCCATTAATCTTTTTACGTTCATTGTTACTTCTCTACGTAAGTCTCCTTCAACTACATAGTTAGTAACTTCTTGACGGATTAAGTTTAATTCATTATCAGTTAAATCTTTAACGCGTTTATTTTCATCAACGCCTGTATCTTTTAAAATCTTTTGGGATGTTTTTAATCCAATCCCATAAATATATGTTAATGATATAACAACTCTTTTATCATTTGGTATATCTACGCCTGCAACTCTTGCCATAACTTTTCTCCTTAACCTTGACGTTGGTTGTGTCTTGGATTTTCACAAATCACTCTAACACGTCCCTTACGCTTAATAACTTTACATTTATCACAAATTGGTTTCACAGATGATCTTACTTTCATTTCATCATACCTCCTATTTTCTTCTATAAGTGATACGCCCTTTTGTTAGATCATATGGTGACAACTCTATTACTACGTTATCACCAGGTAAAATGCGTATGTTGTGCATACGGATTTTACCAGATACATGGGCCAGTACCTTGTGTCCATTTTTTAATTCTACTATAAATTGTGTATTTGGTAATATTTCAATAACTTTAGCTTCAACTTCAATTATTTCATCTCTTGCCATTAAATTCTCTCCTTATAATTTTGGGGTTAATATTTCATACCCATCTTTTGTAATTGCGACCATGTGTTCAAAGTGTGCGCTTGGTTTTTTATCAAGCGTTTTAATTGTCCACCCATCTCGTTCTAGCCTAATATTTGCCGTTCCTAAGTTGATCATTGGCTCAATACAAATTGTCATTCCTTCTTGTAGAAGCTCCCCTGTATTTGGATTTCCAAAGTTTAAAATTAGTGGATCTTCATGTAAAGTTCTTCCAATTCCGTGTCCCGCTAATTCCTTTACTATGCCATATCCATAAGGTTTTACAAATGACTCAATCGCATATGAAATATCGCCCACGCGATTGCCTGGCTTGACAGCTTCTAGCCCGCGAAAGAGTGCTTCTTCAGTGACTTCAAGTAATTTTAAGATTTCTGGGGCGACATTACCGATTGGATATGTCCATGCTGAATCAGCATGATATCCTTGGTATTCGACACCTAAATCAATTGAAATAATATCTCCGTCTTTTAATATAACTTTTTTATTTGGAATTCCGTGAACTACCACTTCATTAACTGAAGTACAAATAGATTTTGGAAATCCTTCATAATCTTTAAATGACGGATAAGCACCTTTACTTAAGATAAAATCATGGGCGATTTTATCTAATTCTAATGTTGATATGCCGGGTTTCAAGTGACGTTCTAATTCTAGCCTAGTTTCGGCTAGAATTAGTCCGGCTTGTCTCATAATTTCTATTTCTCGTTTTGACTTATAATTAATCACAATTATTCTCCTAAGATTTGAACTACTTCTTTATCAGTTTTAGCAATTTCTAAACCTGATACGTCCTGTAGAATACCTTGATTGCGGTAATAATCAATTAATTCTTTTGTTTGATTTTCATACACTTCTAGTCGTTTTAAAACAACTTCAGCGTTATCATCTTTACGTTGAATTATTTCGCCACCGCAAACATCACAAATACCTTCAACTTTAGGTTTTTTATTTGTAACGTGGTAAACTGCACCGCATTTCGAACAAATTCTTCTTCCACTAATCCTATTAACTAAAATATCTTGTGGTGGGTTAATGTTGATTACTGCAGTAACCTTCCATCCATGACGTTCAATTAGTTGATCTAAAGCTTTCGCTTGAACTAAGTTTCTTGGATATCCATCAAGGATAAATCCTTTTTGAACATCTTTTTGAGACAATCTATCTCTTACAATATCATTAGTTAATTGATCAGGTACTAATTGACCTTTATTAATATATTCTTTTGCTAATTTACCAATAGGTGTTTCTTTTTTAAAGTGCTCTCTAAAAATATCACCTGTTGCAATATGTGGAATTTGATATCTTTTCACTAATAACTCAGCTTGTGAGCCTTTACCAGCTCCTGGTGCTCCTAGTAAAATAACGATCATTTAAATCACCCGAAAATTCCTTTATACTCATCTTGTTCAGCGTCAGTTTCTAATTGGTCAGTTGTTTCAATTGCTACACCCACTACAATTAGAAGTGAAGTACCACCAAGGATAATTGCTTGTCCGGCAGCACCTTTCAATCCGAAGATTGCGCTAGTAACGATTGGTAGAATCGCTAGAACAACTAGATAAACTGTACCAATAATCGTTATCTTGAAGAGTAATTTAGCTACAAAGTCTTTTGTATCTTCTCCTGGTCTTACCCCTGGAATATATGCATTAGCTTTTGATAAGTTATCCGCAATTTTTCCTGGATCGATTTGTAAGAATGAGTAGAAAAATGAAAAGACTACAATTAATACTACATAAAGTATAAATCCGATTGGATTAGTATAACCAAAGATTTGGTCAATCCAATATCCCCAACCTGAAGATACGTTTTGAGTGAAGAACCCAGTAATTGTCATCGGGATTGATAAAATTGTTGAAGCGAAGATTACTGGAATAACCCCAGCACTGTTAAGCTTCATTGGGATATTTGCATCACTCTTACCTTGACGGTTAGCATATTGAATCGGAATTTTTCTTTGAGCAGTTTCCATGAATACTACTGCTAGTAAAATTCCTAAGTATAATAATGTAATAACTACAAACCATACATAAGACCAATTTCCATTAGTCTTATCAATGATATAGTATTGCCACATTACTGAAAACATTGTTGGAATACTTGTTACGATTCCGGCAACAATCAATAATGATGTACCGTTACCGATACCTTTTTTAGTAACCATATCAGCAATCCAAATTGAAAATGCAGTTCCTGCAGCAATTGTAATTGCCATATAGATATGACCTAAAACATCATTTCCAGTGTATCTATAGTGGAAGACACTTCCTTGACCAGTTGATGTTCCTAAAATTAGAGCGTAACCTTGAATAAATGCTAATACAATAGCAAGAATTCTAGTCCAACGGTTAATTTTAGCTTTTCCAGCTTCACCAGTTTCAGCTAGTTCTTTCATTGCAGGTATTACCATTTGTAATAACTGTAAAACGATTGATGCTGTAATATAAGGTGAAATCCCTAATGCTAAAACTGAAAATCTTTGTAAGGCTTGCCCAGTAAAGTTATTTAATATTGAGAAGAAATTTCCGCTTTGTTGAAACATAGCGTCAATTGCTGCTGTATTATATAACGGTACTGGAATATATGAAACGATTCTAAATACTAATAATACAACTAAGGTAAAAGCGAATCTTACCATAATTTTCTTATTAGAAAGCAGTCGTTTAATGCGCGCCCACATGTTAAATCACCTCGGTAGTTCCACCAACTGATTCAATAGCTGTTATAGCGTTTTTAGAAAATAAATTGGCTTTAACCGTAAGTTTTTTAGTTAAAGTACCATGTCCTAATACTTTAACTCCATCTTTATGCTTAGAAATAATTCTTTTTTCTAATAGTACTTCTGGTGTAACCACGTCTCCGTTATTAAACACTTCTAAGTCTCTAACGTTAACGATTGCGTAATCTTTATGATTTACATTTTTAAATCCACGTTTTGGTAAACGTTGAAATAATGGTAGCTGTCCACCTTCAAACCCTGGTCTAGTGCGGCCACCTGATCTTGCAAGTTGTCCTTTATGGCCTTTTCCTGCGGTTTTACCAGTTCCACTACCGATTCCTCTACCAATTCTTTTACGACTTTTACGAGGAGTGTTTGGTTGTAAATTACTTAACATTTGCCTAACCTCCTTAATCTAATTCTTCTACTTTAACTAGGTGGCTAATTGTATTAACCATACCTAATGTTGCATCATTTTTTGGGACTTCTACTGAATGTCCAACACGATGTAAGCCTAATGCTTTAGCTGTTTTAACTTGATTTGGCTTTCTTGCAATTAAACTTCTTGTTAATGTTATTCTAATCATTATCTCACGTCCTCCACTCTGATTCCGCGTAGTTTCGCAACTTGTTCAACTGTTCTTAGTCTTTCTAATGCATCAAATGTTGCGCGTACAACGTTAATTGGAGTTGCTGTACCTAATGATTTTGATAAAACGTCATTGATACCTGCAAGTTCAAAAATCGCTCTTACTGCTCCACCAGCAATAACTCCGGTACCTTCAGAAGCAGGTCTCATAAATACGCGACCAGCACCGAAAACTCCAGTTGCTTCGTGTGGGATTGTAGTTCCAACTCTTGGAACTTCAATTAAATTTGCTTTAGCAGCTTCAACCGCTTTTTTAATTGCATCAGGTACTTCTTGTGCTTTACCTGTACCAAATCCAACTCTACCTTCTCTATCACCAACTACTACTAATGCTGAAAAGCGGAATCTTCTACCACCTTTAACAACTTTAGTAACACGGTTGATATGAACAACTCTTTCTTCAAACTCTTTTTCTTCAGCTTGTCTTCTTGGTTCTCTTTGCATTGCTCAACCCTCCTTAAAAATCTAAGCCGGCTTTTCTTGCCGCTTCAGCTAATTCTTTAACACGGCCATGGTATAAATAACCGCTGCGGTCAAATACTACTTGCTTAATTCCTGCAGCTAATGCTTTTTCAGCAATTAATGCACCTAGTTTTTGAGCAACTTCTTTGTTATTTCCATGTAAGCCTAGTTCTTGAGAACGAGCACTAACTAATGTATGTCCATGAATATCATCGATAACTTGAACATAAATTGCTTTATTTGATCTAAAAACACTTAAACGCGGACGAGTAGGAGTACCTTGTAAATGATTTCTAATTCTTAAATGACGTTTTTGTCTTGATACGTTACTTGATTCTTTTCTAATCATTTTAATTTCCCCCTTTACTTAGCAGTTTTACCGGCTTTGCGGCGTACGTGTTCATTTTCATAACGAATTCCTTTTCCTTTATAAGGTTCAGGTTTTCTAACTTTTCTAACGTTAGCAGCAAATTCACCAACTAATTCTTTTGAAATTCCTGAAATTGTAACTTCAGTATTCTTTTCTACTGTAACTGCTAATCCTTCTGGGATTTCTAAATCAACTGGGTGTGAAAACCCCATAGTTAATGCTAATGTATTACCATTAACTTGTGCGCGGTATCCAACCCCTAAAATAATTAATTTCTTCTTAAATTCTTCGTGAACTCCGTGAACCATATTAGCAAGTAATGCTCTTGTAGTTCCGTGAATTTGACGAGTGAATCTTTCGTTATTTGGACGGCTTAATTTAATTTCGCCGTTTTCAATCTTAATATCGATTATTGGGTTAAATTGTGATTTTAATTCACCTTTAGGTCCCTTAACAACTACTTCGTTGTTTTCTTGAAGCATAACTTCAACACCTGCGGGAATCTTAATCACTTTATTACCTATACGTGACATATCTATTCCCTCCTATTACCATACGTAAGCAAGTACTTCGCCACCAACTTGGGCTAATCTTGCTTCTTTGTCTGTCATTATACCTTTTGATGTAGAAATTAAGGCGATTCCTAAACCATTTAAAACTCGTGGAAGTTCTTCGACTTTAGCATAAACTCGAAGTCCTGGTTTCGATATCCTTTTTAAACCTTTAATTACTCTTTCGCGTGAGCTAGTGTATTTTAAAGTAACTACTAATGTTCCTTGTACTTCATTAGGAATTACTTCATATGAAACGATGAATCCTTCTTTAACTAAAATTTTAGCGATTTCTTCTTTCATTTTAGAAAGTGGGATTTCAACTTTTTCATGACGCATTTTATTTGCATTTCTGATACGTGTCAGCATATCAGCAATTGGATCAGTCATAACCATTTTTGCTTCCTCCTTCTTACCAGCTTGATTTTTTAACGCCTGGTAGTTCGCCTCTGTTAGCCATTTCTCTAAATTTTACTCTAGAGATACCAAATTTTGATATATACCCTCTTGGACGTCCGTCGATAGAATCACGATTTCTAATTCTAGTTCTTGACGCGTTTCTTGGAAGTTTTTGAAGTTCATCATAGCGCCCTTCTTTTTTAAGTTGAGCAACCTTATCACGGTATCTTAAATAAACTTCTTTACGTTGTTCGTTTTTCGCAATTTTTGATTTTTTAGCCATGATATCCTCCTTACTTCTTAAACGGCATACCAAGGTGTGCAAGTAATGCTCTACCTTCTTGGTCTGTTTCAGCTGTTGTTACAATCACAATGTCCATTCCGCGGACCTTTTTAACATCATCAAATTTAATTTCTGGGAAGATTAATTGTTCTTTAACACCTAAAGTGTAGTTTCCTCTTCCGTCAAATGAATCTTTTGAAAGTCCTCTAAAGTCTCTAACGCGAGGTAGAGCAATTGATACTAACTTATCGAAGAAATAATACATTTTTTCCCCTCTTAAAGTTACTTTAGCTCCAACAACCATTCCTTCTCTTAATTTAAAGTTAGAAATAGATTTTCTCGCTTTAGTGATAACTGGTTTTTGACCAGTGATTCTTGTTAATTCTGCAACTGCATCTTCAACGATTTTCGGATTTGCTACTGCATCACCCAATCCCATATTAACAACAATCTTTTCTAATTTAGGAACTTCCATTAATGATGAATAATTAAATTCCTTCATAAGTTCAGGAACAACTACATTTTGATATTTATCTTTAACTCTTGACATTATTTGTTCCCTCCTTATTTATCAATATTTTCGCCAGATTTTTTAGCATAGCGAATTTTTTTGCCATCAACTACTTTAATTCCAATTCTAGTTGGAGTTTTAGTCTTTGGATCGATTAACGCCACGTTTGATGCATGAATTGGCGCTTCTCTTTCAATAATTCCACCCTTTTCGTTAGCTTGTGAAGGTGCTTGGTGTTTTTTAACAATGTTAACTCCTTCAACAACTACTCTATTAGTTTTAGGGTAGACCTTTAATACGCGACCAGCAGTTCTGACTTTGTTGCCTTTTTTATCAGTAGTAAATTGATCTTTACCAGCGATAACTGCAACCATATCTCCAGTTTTAATATACATATTAGTCGCCTCCTTATAATACTTCTGGAGCTAAAGATAAGATTCTCATGAAATTCTTTTCTCTTAACTCTCTTGCCACCGGTCCAAAAATACGTGTACCGCGTGGGTTTAAATCTTCTCTAATAATTACGGCAGCATTTTCATCAAATTTGATGTAAGAACCATCTTTTCTTCTTACTCCAAATTTTGATCTTACGATAACCGCTTTAACGATTTCGCCTTTTTTAACAGCTCCACCAGGTGCTGCTTTTTTAACTGTCGCAATAACCACATCTCCAATGTTAGCGTATTTTCTTCCGCTTCCACCTGGAACTTTAATAACTAAAATTTCTCTTGCCCCACTATTGTCGGCAATTAATAATCTAGATTCTTGTTGTATCATGTCTAATTACCCCCTTAATTATAGTTTGGCTTTTTCGATAACTCTTAAAAGACGGAATCTCTTATTTTTTGAAAGAGGTCTAGTTTCCATGATTGCTACTGTATCACCGATACCAGCGATATTTTCTTCATCATGAACGCTAAATTTTTTCGTCTTTTTAATTCTCTTACCATATAAACGGTCTTTTTGATATCTATCAACCGCTACAGTAATTGTTTTATCCATCTTATCTGATACGACAATACCGCGATATACTTTTCGTTTATTTCTTTCCATTCTCGTATCCTCCTATTATTTCGTCTTTCTTTCACTAATGATAGTATGCATTTGAGCGATAGTTTTTCTTACTTTTTTAATTTTAGCTGTATCTTCTAATTGACCTACTGCTAATTGGAAACGTAAGTTAAACAATTCTTCTTTTAATTGACCTATCTTAGTAGTTAATTCTTCATTACTAAATTTTCTTAATTCAGCGGCCTTCATTATGATCACCTCTTGATACTATCTTTGTCTTGATAGGAAGTTTGTGTGACGCTAAGCGAAGAGCTTCTTTAGCTACTGCTTCAGGAACTCCTGCGACTTCAAACATAACTTTTCCTTCTTTGACAACTGCAACCCAATGATCAGGAGCACCTTTACCACTACCCATTCTCACTTCAAGAGGTTTTTTAGTTCTTGATAAGTGAGGGAAGATATTGATCCAGACCTTTCCTAATCTTTTCATGTAACGAGTCATCGCAACTCTTGATGCTTCAATTTGACGAGCTGTAATATAAGCTCCTTCTTGTGCAACAAGACCGTATTCTCCGTTAATAATTAAATTTTTACCTTTCGCTTTACCTTCATAGCTTAATCTATGAGGACGGCGATATTTAGTTCTTTTTGGCATTAACATAATTATTCGCCTCCTTGTTGAGTATTACCTTGTTGTCTAGGGCGACGATTGCCACCACGACGACCTCTTTGTTGAGAGAATCTTTCTTCAAGTTTCTTAAGGTTGTCTTCTCTAGTTTGACCTGGTAAAACTTCACCATGATAAATCCAAACTTTAATACCTAAAATTCCGTAAGTAGTTAAAGCTTCACTAGTTGCATAATCAATGTCTGCGCGTAATGTATGTAATGGTACTCTACCTTCAGAGTATCCTTCGCTTCTTGCCATTTCAGCTCCGCCTAAACGACCAGAAATTAATGTTTTAACTCCTTTAGCCCCAGCTCTTAAAGCTCTTTGAATAGCGATTTTTTGAACTCTACGGAATGACGCTCTTGATTCAAGTTGTCTTGCCATTGAGTCAGCAACGATTTGAGCATTTGCTTCAGGTCTTTTAACTTCAATTACGTTTAAGATAACTTCTTTTCCTGTTAGTCTTTCTAAATCAGCTTCAACTTTTTTCTTGTTTTCAGCATCTCTACCAATAACAACACCAGGTTTAGCTGTGTGTAATCTTAATCTAACACGATTTTTCTCTCTACCTTTTAAACGTTCAATTTCAACGTGAGAAACCGAACCATTTTTATATACTTCCATTAGATGATCTCTAATTAGATAGTCTTCTTTAATTAATGCGGCAACTTCTTTAGAATCAGCGTACCATCTTGAATCCCAATTACGAATAATACCAATTCTTAAGCCGATCGGATTAACTTTTTGACCCATTGTTTCTCACCTCTACTCTCTTTCTGCCACAACAACAGTGATGTGGCTTGTTCTTTTTTGAATGACATCTGCTGACCCCTTAGCACGAGGTAACATTCTTTTCATTCTCACACCTTCGTTAACATAGCATTCTTTAACGAATAATTTGTCAACGTTTAATGAATAGTTATTTTCAGCGTTGGCGATAGCGCTGTTTAATACTTTTAAGATTGCTGGCGACGCTGCACGTGGTGTAAACATTAAGATTGCTTGTGCTTCTTTAACATCTACTCCGCGGATTAAGTCGATAACAAGTCTAGCTTTTCTTGGTGAAATTCTAACTGTTTTAGCTGTTGCTCTTGCTTCCATCATTTGCGTCTAGCCGCCTTTCTATCATCTTTATCATGTCCACGATATGTTCTTGTTGGTGCAAATTCGCCTAGTTTGTGTCCAACCATATCTTCTGTAATATAAATAGGAACATGTTCTTTTCCGTTGTGAACCGCGATTGTGTGTCCTACGAAGTCAGGAAAAATCGTTGAACCACGTGACCAAGTTTGGATAACTTTCTTTTGGTTAGCTTTATTTTGTTCACGAACTTTATTTAATAATTTGTAGTCACAAAATGGACCTTTTTTAATTGAACGAGCCATTTTTTAATTCCTCCTATTATTTCGTACGACGACGCACGATTAAATCGTTTGACGCTTTCTTCGCGCTTCTTGTCTTCACACCACGAGTTTTCTTGCCCCATGGAGTCATTGGTGCAGGGCGTCCAATTGGCGCTCTACCTTCACCACCACCGTGAGGGTGATCAACTGGGTTCATTGCTGAACCTCTAACATGTGGTTTGAATCCCATATGTCTTATCCTACCTGCTTTACCGATTCTTACTAATTCGTGAGCTTCGTTTCCAACGCTTCCGATAGTTGCACGGCAAGTATTTAAGAACTTTCTAACTTCACCTGATTGAAGTCTAATTAAAACGTATTTATCTTCTCTACCTAGAATTTGAGCGCTTGTACCAGCACTTCTTGCGATTTGTCCACCGCGTCCAGGTCTTAATTCGATGTTATGAACTACAGTACCAACTGGGATATTGATAAGTGGTAATGCGTTACCAATTTTAATATCTGCGTTAGCTCCTGATTCAACTTCCATACCTACTTCTAATCCTTGAGGTGCGATAATATATCTTTTCTCACCATCAACATAGTTAAGTAATGCGATATTTGCAGTACGGTTTGGATCGTACTCAATTGTTGCTACTTTCGCTTTAATATCATCTTTGTTTCTCTTGAAATCAATGATACGATATTTTCTTTTCGCACCGCCACCACGGAATCTAACTGTTGTAGTTCCTTGGTTGTTTCTTCCACCAGTGCGAGTAATTGGCGCAAGTAGTGATTTTTCAGGAGTAGTCGTTGTAATTTCATCAAATGTTAAGACACTCATGTTACGACGTCCATTAGTCGTTGCTTTATATTTTTTAACCGCCATAGTTAAAACCTCCTCTAATTTTCACTTCCCGGGTTATACTGCGAAAGCTTCAATTGAGTCGCCATCGACTAATTTAACAATTGCTTTCTTGTATCCAGATGTGTATCCTTCGTATTGCCCCATTCTTTTTTTCTTAGGAACAACATTAATAGTTCTTACTGAGACAACATGTACATTAAAGATTTGCTCGATTGCTTTTTTAATTTCAACCTTATTAGCTTTTTTATCAACAACAAATGTATATGAGTTGTTAGTTTCAACTAATTGCATTGATCTTTCTGTAATAATTGGCTCTTTAATGATTTCAAACTTTCTCATTGTTTTAGGGCCTCCTCAAAATATTTAACTGCTTCAACTGTTAAGACAACTTGTTGAGCATTTAACAAATCATAAACACTTACGTGGTTTGCAACGCCAACTGCTGTAGTTGGAATGTTTCTTGATGATAAGATTGTGTTTTTGCAAATTGCTGTATCAACTACTAAAGATTTTTGATTTACTTTTAATGCATCTAACATAGCTGTAAAGTCTTTAGTTTTAGGATTTGCAAATTCAATTTTATCAACAACAACTAAAGTTTTGTTTTGTGCGTGAGCTGATAATGCTGAACGAAGTGCTAAATTTCTAACTTTTTGGTTTACTTTAACACGATAGCTTCTTGGAGTTGGTCCGAAGATTACTCCCCCGCCTACCCATTGTGCAGCTCTAATAGAACCTTGTCTTGCACGACCAGTTCCTTTTTGGCGGTAAGGTTTTCTACCTCCACCTCTAACTTCAGAACGACCTTTAACATCAGCGTTACCTTGACGCATTGCATTTCTTTGTGCTTTAACTACTTCATAGATTGCGCTTTCGTGTGGTTCAATTCCAAATACTGTTTCATTTAACACTAGGTCACTAACTTTAGCACCTTGTTGATTTAATACTTGTACTTTCATTTATTTGACCTCCTGTTATTTTTTAACTGCAGATTTAATCATAACTAAACCTCTATTTGGTCCAGGTACTGATCCGCTAATTAATAATACTTGTTTTTCAACGTCAACTTTAACAATTTTTAAATTTTGAACTGTTACTCTGACATTACCCATTTGACCTGGAAGTGGTTTACCCTTCATGTTACCTTTAATGGCACCCATAGATCCTGGTCCACGGTGATATCTAGAACCGTGTGATTTGAATCCCATTCTTTGGTTATGTCTTTTAATGTTTCCTTGAAAACCTTTACCTTTAGAAGTTCCTGTTACATCAACAACTTCTCCTTCAGAAAATATATCAGGGCTAATTGTAGCTCCTACTTCTAATTCAGCCAATGCGTTTTGCCCTTCTTTAAAGCGAATTTCTTTAACGAAGCGCTTAGGTGCCGAATTAGCTTTAGCAACATGTCCCATTTCTGGTTTGTTCGCTAGTGTTTCGCGTTTAGTGTCATATCCAACTTGAGTTGCAACATATCCGTCTACTTCGATTGTTTTTTGTTGCAATACAACGTTATCAGCCACGTCAACGACAGTTACTGGAATTAAGTGACCATTTTCATTGAAAATTTGAGTCATTCCGATTTTTCTACCTAAGATTCCTTTGCTCATAACTATTTCCTTTCTTTTTTAATATTTTTGTTACTTCTTAAGCATGATGTCGATTCCCGATGGAAGGTCAATGTGCATTAATGCATCAATTGTTTTCTTCGATGGGTTGACAATTTCAATTAATCTCTTGTGGGTTCTTCTTTCGAATTGTTCGCGTGCAGTTTTGTTAACGTGTGGTGAACGTAAAACTGTAAATACCTCTTTTTTAGTTGGTAGAGGTACTGGTCCTACCACTGTCGCGCCTGTTCTTACAACGCTGTCCACAATTTTTTTAGCTGATTCATCGATCAATCTGTGATCATATGATTTCAATCTAATTTTAATTACATCTTTTTTTGCCATTTTTCTTTTCTCCTTTCGCCTATCTCTTTGTCTAGACTTGCTCCGTGGAAATTGTTTGGATACTCGACAACGGCTATCGGCGTTCCAATAACCTCCCACATCTAAGCCTTACGCGCATATAAAAAGCGCAGCGTTATTATTATATACTAATATAATTTATAATGCAAATAATTTAATTA
>DUQW01000005.1 GCA_012837585.1 Acholeplasmataceae bacterium | reverse complement strand
TATGGATACTGAATATACTCAAATGTCAATTACTTATCCAACTGTCGATGTATTCCCTAACTTTACAACGATTAATGGTATCCATCATCATATGAGTATATATTATCTAGCTTTAGAAGCAGCAAACTTAGTTAACTATCGTTTTAGATTTTCAAGAAATATCGCTGGATTGTATCAATTTAAATTAGATTTACCAAGTGAATATACATATAAGATGTATTATGGTCCGGAAAGTGTCTTATTAGAACTTAAAGATATCGAAGACATCCATCCAAACCACGCAGGAGTTGAAGGTAAATATTTCTATATTAACCAAGGTATTAGAAATAGAACTAGAAGAATTAAAGTAGTAATTTATGATACAACACCTGATCCGGGTTGGGGATTAAATGATAAGAATACAACTTATGGTAAATAAAAATTAAACTGCCAAGCCAATTGCTTGGTAGTTTTTTTATGTATTTATCAAAAAATTACTTAAATAGTACGAAAAAGTGTACATTTTGACTAATATAAATAGAATTAACTATTTATTTATGATAAAATTATTAGTGGAAAATACCATAAACATATTAAGGAGGAATTAATTATGGCAATTAGAGTAGCAATCAACGGATTTGGACGTATTGGTCGTTTAGCTTATAGATTAATGCACGGAAATCCAAAATTTGAAGTAGTCGCAATCAACGACTTAACAGATGCTGAAACATTAGCATATTTATTAAAATATGACACAGGTCAAGGAAAATTCTTACATGACAAAATTTCTCATGATGAAGGACACATCATCGTTGACGGTAAGAAAATTAACATTTTAGCTGAAAAAGATCCTAAAAACTTACCTTGGAAAGAATTAAAAGTTGACGTAGTTTTAGAATGTACAGGAGTTTTCAACTCTGAAGAAAAAGCATCTTGGCACTTAGAAGCAGGAGCTAAGAAAGTATTATGTTCAGCTCCAGTATCTGGAAACGTTAAAATGATCGTTTATAACGTTAACCACAACGTATTAGACGGAAGTGAAAAAGTAGTTTCAGGAGCTTCTTGTACAACTAACGCTTTAGCACCAGTAGTTAAAGTATTAGATGATAACTTTGGTGTTGTTAAAGGATTTATGACTACTGTTCACGCATATACAACAGACCAATCTTTACTTGACTTACCACACAAAAAAGGAATTATGTCACGTAGAGGACGTGCTGCAGCAGCTAACATTGTTCCATCATCAACAGGAGCAGCTAAAGCAATCGGTAAAGTTATGCCACACTTAAACGGTAAATTAGATGGAACTGCTTTAAGAGTTCCAACAGTTACTGGTTCAGTAGTTGACTTAACAGTAGAACTTAAAAAAGAAGTTACATTAGAACAAATTGATCAAGCTTTCAAAGCGGCAGCTAATGAAACATTAGCATACGTATCTGACCCAATCGTTTCGTCAGACGTAATCGGTTCACACTACGGTTCATTATATGATGCAAATACTACTCAAATCTTGAACGTTGACGGAAAACAATTAGTTAAGATTATGACTTGGTATGATAACGAAATGTCATATACTGCACAATTAGTAAGAACTTTAACAGCTTTAGTTTCTAAATAGTTTTATTTTTCAATTATTAGAAAAGCGTCCTAGTGACGCTCTTTTTCTTATATTATTTCATCTAAACTCTCATCTGCCATTTAAAACCCGTTTTCAAAATAATATTGAATCGGTTTCAGGTGTGTGCTAAACGATTACCATTGATTTTTAACTGTTGTATTATATAAATGCAAAATGTATAAAAGGCAAACATACAGCGATGTATGGATGCAAAGCTATAGGGACTAAAACTAGTTAGCCAGTTACCTAATTTGTTTATGGTAACTGGCTTTTATTTTCTAACCAGTGCCATAAATCTTTTTAGAAAGGTATGAGTTCATGGTTAAAAATGTTTTAGTTACAATCTATACGATATGTGCGACCGTCATCGTTTTTTGTTGGTTTTAATATTTATGAGAACCTTAATAACAAACGTAGCAGTAACTGTAAAACATTCAAAAACTCCGTCGGTTGTAAAAATTGATCTATCCGAGAAAACAGATAAAAAATTAGTTCCATTCGGTTATGCCAATCATGATGATGAAACAAACGAGATTGAACTTAAATACCGTATCTATGTTGAGGGAGGAATAAGAAAAAGTATTATGCATACTAACTTATTATCAGTTACAGTAGATGACGGAACCGACTTTTCACACTTGTTCTTAGTAATATTTCCAAAAGAACAAGAGATTAACAAATTACACTAGTGGTAATTATTATGCTGAGCATTCTTTGGTAAAACAAACAGTAGGATCAGTAACTAAATATTATATATCACTTGCTAAAGTTAGACCATATTTCGGGCCAAATACACATCAGCATTTATGGAAGGAAATTACTTTCCCAGCAGGTGTATAATAATTAAAAATATGATATGATATCTCTGAGGGCATGCCTCAGAGATTTTTATTTTATAAGGGAGATTTATATATGACATGGAAAGAAATAATAAAAGATGAAATTGATCAGCCATATTTTTATCATTTATTAAATTTAATTAAAAACGAAAGATTAAGTCATACGATCTATCCAAAAGAGAAAGATGTTTTTAACGCATTAAAATTAACTCCTTATGAAGAAGTTAAAGTAGTTATTATTGGGCAAGATCCGTATCACGGTGAAAATCAAGCCCACGGGCTTGCTTTTAGTGTCTTAGAAGGTAATCCAATGCCACCAAGTTTAAAAAATATATTACTTGAATTACATGGTGATTTAGGAATTAGAAGAACAAAAACTGATTTAACAGATTGGGCAGAAAGCGGAGTATTACTTCTAAATACTATTCTAACAGTTAGAAAGTCTGAACCACTATCTCATGAAAGTTATGGATGGCAAAGATTTACAACTAAAATTATTGAAGCAGTTAATAAAAAAGAAGCGCCGGTTGTTTTTATGCTATGGGGAAATAATGCAATTGAATATAAAAAATATTTAAATAACCCTAGACACTTAGTTTTAACATCATCGCATCCATCACCATTATCAGCGAGACACTCATTTTTTGGATCACGCCCTTTTTCAAAAGCGAATAAATTCTTACAAGAAAATGGCATAGAACCAATCAAGTGGTAATAATCGACAATTTATAGTATAATTAATAATACAGAGTAACCATACAAGCGTCAAGTGTCTAATCATGGGATGTTGGGTTAGAACGAACACTTCGGTGGCGGTTTGGTGGTGCGTCCGCTGTATATTTTATATTGTGGACTCTTCTCTATGGGAGGGTTTTTTTATGGAAAAAAGTAAATTATTTAAGATTAGTTTAGGTGGGATTCTAGCTGCACTTGCAGTTGGAATTAGATTGTTTTTTGATTATGTAATTCCAATGGGAAATACTGCTGGATTACCAATTTATAGTATTCCGTTAGTTATTGCAAGTTTAGTATTAGGCCCTGTATATGGCTTAATTGTCGGAATAACAGCCGATATTGTGATGGGGTTATTAGGACCATATAATTATATGCCACTATTTGGCATATCAACTGTTATTTGGGCAGTAATACCTGGACTAATTGCAAGACGCAACTATGATTTTTTAAAGATGGCACTTGCCATTATCATAACCTACATACTATCAAGCTTTTCTAATACGCTAGCCTTAATTATCTATTTCGATTCTAAAACGGCACTAGCGTCATTTGCTGTAAGAGTTCCAGTTCTACTTGCAACATCACCAGCCTTAATTTATATTAATCACCTAATTTATTCTCGAATTAGAGATTACCAACTAACACATCAAGAAATAACATAAATATTAAAATATAGACTTATTTAAGAATGTCGTTTTCGACATTCTTATTTTTATGTAGTATAATTAATATAAATAAAGAGGTGTTAAAATGCATTATTTAAACAAAACGGCAACTATTACTAATTACTTAGTTGAAAACACAACAACACATCTACGTCCAGCAATTATTATCTTGCCTGGCGGATCGTATTTATATACTTCTCCAAGAGAAGCTAAACCAGTAGCGGTTTCTTATAACGCCGCTGGAATTCATGCATTCGTTTTAGATTATACAACTTTCCAAAAATCAAAAACGACTACCGTTGAAGCTTTAATTGAAGAAGTAAAAATGGCTCATGATTATTTAATTAAAAATCAAAAAGAATTCCAAATTGATGTAAATAATATTTTTGTTGTTGGCTTTAGTGCTGGTGGCCATCTAGCAGCAGCGGTAGCCAACAAATATCCAAAACTATTTAAAAAAGTAGTTTTATCATACCCAGCAGTAAACATTACTATCTCTGATGGTATGTTTGAAGAAACGGAAGAAGTTCGTTTCTGCCGCAGAATGTTTGAAGAAAATTTAATCTTAGGAGTTACCAAAAACAACCCGCCAACATTTATTTGGCATACTGGAGAAGATCCAGTAGTTCCAATTGTAGAATCAATTAACTACATTCATAAATTAAACGAATTAGGTGTTAAATTTGAAGCTCATTTTTATGAAAAAGGAGAACACGGCATTTCAATTGGAAATAGAGTTGTTCAATATGAAGATAAAAATAGCGGCTTTAATTTACACGCTTCAAGTTGGGTTAATTTATCAATAAGCTGGTTACTTACATGAGAGTACATGTTATTGGTGGCGGCTTAGCGGGAGTTGAAGCGGCATATTTCCTTGCTAATAAAGGAGTAAAAGTCAAACTATACGAAATGAGACCACATAAGATGACTGAAGCTCACCAAACTGATAAGTTAGGTGAATTAGTTTGTTCTAACTCACTACGTTCTAACGATATTAAAACGGCGGTAGGGCTATTAAAACGTGAAATGGAAGCTTTGGGTTCATTGGTGATTAAAGCCGCTAAAGCGGCTCAAATTCATGGCGGGACAAGCTTGATGGTTGACCGCGAAGAGTTTTCTAAATATATTACTAACGAAATTAAAAGTCATGAAAATATCGAAATCATTAGTAAAGAAGTTACTAAGGTAGATTTAGAAACACCGACAATCATTTGTGCGGGTCCACTAGCATCAAATAATCTAGTTAATCATCTTTTAGAATTAACAGGCGAAGAAAATTTAAATTTCTATGATGCGGTAGCTCCAATCATTTCATTTGATTCAATCAATTTAGATATTTGCTACTTTAAAGATAGATATGAAGATGGTAGGGGAACATATCTAAATTGTCCAATGACAAAGTTAGAATATGATAACTTTTATAAGGCTTTAGTGAATGCAGAAAGATATGCACCAAAAGACTTTGAACGTGCGATATTTGAAGCTTGTATGCCAATTGAAGTAATGGCTGAGCGTGGTTATCAAACTCCGTTATTTGGCCCATTAAAGCCGGTTGGCTTAGAAGTTGACGGCATAAGACCTTATGCAGTGGTTCAACTTCGTCCAGAAGATTTTTCTAATAAGATGTATAATCTTGTCGGTTTTCAAACCTCACTTCGCCAAGGGGCGCAACGTGAGGTTATAAAAATGATTCCGGGATTAGAAAATGCTGAGATATTAAGGTACGGTGTCGTTCATCGAAACACGTATTTTAATTCTCCTAAAATATTAAATAATGGATTTAATTTTAAAAAGTATCCTAATTTATATTTAGCTGGTCAAATCTCTGGAGTTGAAGGTTATGTAGAAAGTGCAGCTTCTGGAATTGCTGCTGCAATTAGTTTATACAATAAAATTATTAATGGAGAAAATTTGTTTTTACCTGATGTTACAATTACGGGATCATTAAGTAAATATGTTTCAACACCAAATAGTAATTTTGTCCCAATGAATGCTAACTTTGGAATTGTTCCAAGTTTAGAAGAAAAAGTAAGGAAAAAAGAAAGAAGAGAAGCTTACGCTAAAAGAGCGTTAGATTCTCTAGAGAAATTTAAAAAGGAAAACGAATGTATATAATTAAAAGGTATTTAAACCATTTAGAAACTGAAAAAAATTATTCAACTTACACCATCCTAAGTTATGAAAATGATATCTTAGGTTTTTATCATTTCGTTGTAAACGAGGGATATGCCAAAGATTTATTAGGAGTGAAAAGAGAAAGAATTGCTAGAAATTATATTCTAAGTCTGGATTCTGATTTAGAAAGATCAACAGTTGCTAGAAAAATTTCAGCACTTCGTACTTTTTATGAATATTTAATTAAAGAAGGATTAGTTGAAACAAATCCTTTTGCGATGATCAATAATCCAAAAGTTTCTAAAAAATTACCAAGAATTATATCTGATAATGAAATAGATAATTTATTTAACTCAATTGATACTGATTCTCATTTGGGATTAAGAAATTATATCATTTTAGATTTATTATTCTCTTGCGGCTTACGCGCAAGTGAATTAATTGATATAAAAATTAGTGATATTCACTTAGAGAGAAAAGAAGTATTAATTCACGGTAAAGGTCAAGTAGATAGATATGCATTCTTACATGATACATTAGTTGATAATTTAAGAAGATATATTATGTATTCAAGACCGATATTACTTGCTAAAGGAAAAGACTTAAACTCAAATCAGTTACTAATTAACTATAAAGGTGGTAATTTAACTGTTAGAGGTTTAAGAGTTATTTTAAATAAAATTATTGATGATTCTGGGGAAACATTTAAAATTCACCCACATATGCTAAGACATGCATTTGCGACTACGTTATTAAATCATGGCGCGGATTTAAGAACGGTTCAAGAGTTATTAGGTCATAAACACCTAAAGACAACTCAAATTTATACCCAAGTTTCTGCAGAAAAACTAAGAGAAAATTACGATATGACTAACCCGAGGATGAAGAAAAATGAGAAAACTAAGTGAAATAATTGTAGAAGATGGTATTAAGAATAAACACTCATATAATTGGGTTAGAAAAGCGTCAAGAGGAATTATCCTTAAGGATAATAAAGTGTTGATGATTTACTCTCACGCTTTTAACGACTACACCTTTCCAGGTGGTGGCGTTAAAAGAGAAGAAAGTTATCAAAGAGCACTATATCGAGAATTAAGTGAAGAAGTAGGGGCTAGAGGAATTAAAATTGTTAAAGCTTTTGGCCAAACTTTAGAACTAAGAAAAAGTTTTCATCATGTAGGCGAACAATACAGGCAAATTTCTAAATATTTTATTTGTTGTGTCGCCGCATTTGGTCAGCAAAACTTAGAACAAAGAGAAAAATGGCATGGGGCTGAACCAGTATGGATCGAACCAGCTAAAGCATTAGCTCATAATGAAATGGTTAAACAAGATGATATGCACCAAAGAAGAGGAGCTAAAACGACAATTATTAGAGAAAATATTGTATTAAGACATTTAATTAAAGAGGGGATAAAATGAGAAAATTTGAAGTGATTAATGACTATCTAGATAAAGATATAAAAATACCAGAAAGAGCAACTAAAACAAGCGCTGGCTATGATTTAGCAAGCGCTGAAGATGTCTTAATTAAGCCAAAAGAAATTGTCTTAATTAAAACCGGATTAAAAGTATCAATTCCAAAAGATGAAGTACTACTAGTATTCCCACGTTCATCACTTGCGATGAAAAGAGGCTTAATGATGTCTAATGGTGTTGGCGTAGTTGACGCAGACTACTACAACAACCCAAATAACGAAGGACATTTAATGATTCCTCTGTATAATTTTACTGATAAAGAAGTATTAGTTAAAAAAGGTGAAAGGGTCTCACAAGGTATCTTTGTTAAATACGGCATTACTGTAGATGATGAAGCAAATGGTACAAAACGTACTGGTGGCTTTGGTAGTAGTGGTAAGTATTAAGAGTTATTATTTGCAATAAAAATATAAATATGTTATATTTATCAAGGTATTAAAAATAAAATACACATGCTTAATGTTTGTGTTACCCTAGTGCCACTTGGTGGGTATCATTAGTTAAGCAGAGGAAAAAAACGAAAAGGAGAGAATATTATGGCAGTCGTTTCAATGAAACAATTATTAGAAGCTGGAGTTCATTTCGGTCATACGACTAAGAGATGGGATCCAAGAATGAAGCCTTATATTTTCACAGCAAGAAATGGAATTTATATTATCGATTTAAAAATCACTGCTGAGAAAATTACAGAGGCGTACAATGCATTATTACAAATAGTGCAAAATGGTGGACAAGTTATTTTTGTCGGAACCAAAAAACAAGCTCAAGAAGCAGTAAGAGAAGTTGCTCAAAAAACAGGTCAATTCTATGTTGACCAAAGATGGTTAGGTGGAACCCTAACAAACTTCAAAACAATCCGTAGATCAATTAAATACTTAAAAGATTTATACAAGATGGAAGAAGACGGAATGTTTGAAAAACTTCCTAAAAAAGAAGTTTTACAATTAAACAAAGAACGTGAAAAGTTAGAGAAAAACTTAGCTGGTATCCTTGAAATGCAAAAACTACCAGAAGCAATGTTTATTGTTGACCCAAGAAAAGAAATCAACGCAATTAAAGAAGCTAGAAAATTAAGAATCCCTGTTTTCGGTATCGTTGATACAAACTGTAATCCTGAAGATGTTGATTACGTTATCCCTGCAAACGATGACGCAATTAGAGCGGTTAAATTAATCGTTGACATTATGGGTAATGCAATTATCGAAGGTCAAGGTGGAGTTGTTGAACATTTTGAAGATGAAGATATCGATCCAGTTCAAATTTTAGATGGTGAAGTTATCAATAAAGACCAACCAAAACCAAAACGTGAACCAAGAAAGAAATCAAAACCACAACAAGAAGATAAACCTCTTCCTAAAAAAGAACAAAAACCAGCTCCAAAAGCTGAAGTTATTAAAGAAAAAGTAGAAGAAGTTCCATCAATTCAAGAAGACTTATCGAAAATGACTGTTGCTGAATTAAGAAAATTAGCAAAAGAACGCGGATTATCGGGTTATTCAGCATTAAAGAAAGCCGAATTAATCGCTTTAATAGAAGAAAATTAATTGAAGGGATTTTTAATCCCTTCTTTTTATACCAATAACTTGTTAAAAACATAGAAAAAATGTATAATTATATAGAATAGAGGAGGAATATACATGCCAACAATTGAAAAAATTAAAATTTTAAGAGATAAAACCGGAGCCGGTATGATGGACTGCAAAAAAGCATTAGTTGAAACTGGCGGAGATGTTGACAAAGCCGTAGACTTTTTAAGAGAAAGAGGCTTATCAAAAGCTGCTAACAAAGCATCAAGAATTGCTGCTGAAGGATTAGCAAACGTAGCTATCGAAGGTAACACAGCGTTAATTTATGAAGTAAACTCAGAAACTGACTTCGTTTCTCAAAACGATGAATTTATTAAATTAGTTGATGAAGTAGGAGCTATTTTAATTAAATCAAACGCAACTAACACTGAAGAAGCATTAGCGGTTAATAATCCTCAAGAAAGATTAACAGTTGAACAAATGCTTTTAAACATGACAGCTAAAATCGGTGAAAAAATTACTTTAAGAAGAGTTCAAAGAGTAACTAAGAAAGATGATGAAGTATTTGGCTTATACAAACACCAAGGCGGAAAAATCATCGCTTTAACTGTTGTTAAAGGTAATGATCAAGAAGTTGCTAAAAACATTGCAATGCATGTTACAGCATCTAAACCACGCTTCTTAGACCGTGCATCAGTAGATCAAGAAACAGTAGAACACGAAAAACAAGTTCTTACTCAACAAGCTTTAAACGAAGGCAAACCAGCTAACATCGTTGAAAAGATGGTTATTGGTAGATTAAACAAATTCTTCGAAGAAATTTGTTTAACTGACCAAGCTTACGTTAAAGATACTGATATGAAAGTTAAACAATACTTAAAATCAGTTAACTCTCAAGTTACATTCTTCTTAAGATTAGAGGTAGGCGAAGGCATTGAAAAACGCGAAGAAGATTTCGCAGCTGAAGTAGCCGCTCAAATGAATAAATAATTTATTTAAAAATTTATAAGAAGGGACTGATTGATCAATGTATAAAAGAATAATATTAAAAATTAGCGGAGAAGCTTTGAAAGGAGACGGACAATCAGGAATTTGTCCTGAAACAGTTAAAGATATCGCTAAACAAATTAAAGAAATTCATGATTTAGGCGTAAAAATCGGCGTCGTTGTTGGTGCCGGTAACTTATTTAGAGGCCGCATTGGTCAAGAGTTAGGTATGGATCGTTCTCAAGCTGATTATATGGGAATGCTTGGTACGATTATGAACGGTCTGGCTCTTCAAGATGGTTTAGAAAATCTTGGGGTTCCAACTAGAGTAATGACAGCAATCGAAGTTAATAAAGTTGCTGAACCATATATTCGCAGAAGAGCGTTAAGACACTTAGAAAAAGATCGTGTCTTAATTCTAGTTGGAGGTACAGGTAATCCGTACTTTTCAACTGATAGTGCCGCAACACTACGTGCTGCGGAATTACATATGGACGCTGTCTTAATGGCTAAAAACGGAATTGATGGTGTCTATGATAAAGATCCGCATAAATTTGCTGATGCGAAAATGTTTCAAGAGTTAACTCAAAGAGAAATCTTGGAACAAAGATTACAAGTTATCGATCAAACCGCAGCGGCAATGTGTATTGAAAATCATATAGACTTACTAGTCTTTAATATGAATAAAAAAGGTAATATTAAAAGAGCTGTTTTGGGAGAAAAAATTGGAACAGTAGTTAAATGGGAGGAAAAGAAGTAATGGAAATGTTAGATATGTTATTATTAGAAACTGAAGATAGAATGGATAAGGCTGTAAAATCTTTAGTAAGAGAATTTCAAACTATTCGTACAGGTCGTGCAAACCCAGCGCTACTAGATAGAATTTTAATATCTTATTATGGTGTTGATACACCAATTAATCAAGTTGCTTCAATATCAGTAGTTGAAGGAGTTCAACTATATATTAAGCCATTTGACAAATCCATCTTAAAATTAATTGAACAAGCAATTTATGCAAGCGACTTAGGCTTGCCACCAGCTAATGATGGTGTTGGAATTCGTTTAACCCTACCAGCGTTAACTGAACAAAGACGTCGTGATTTAACTAAAGAAGTTGATAAACTTTCTGAAAACGGTAAAGTTGCCTTAAGAAATATTCGTCGTGATGCTAATGATCAAGTTAAAAAACTAGGTCTTCCTGAAGATTTAGAAAGAAAAGCATTAGACGATATTCAAAAATTAACTGATGATTATTCAGTTAAAGTAGATGCGGAAACTAAAGAGAAAAACCACGAAATTATGACAATATAGTATTTTTCACTTAATTTAAATAACTATTTGAAAAATACGCTTAAATAGAATATACTTAAAGTAAGAAAATATCTATATAAAGCGAAAGGAGATAATTATGGGCTTTGTAAAATGGATGGACCAAGCACCAAAATGGTTAAAAGTTGTATTAGCTTTACCATTACTTGACATTGTTTGGGTTATTTATCGTTTAATTAAGAGTGTTAATGATAAAAACACATTAGGAATTATTGTTGCGATTTTATTAATCGTTATCGGTTTACCTTTCTTATGGTTAGTTGACATCATTACATTATTAGTTTTAGACAAAGTACTTTGGTTTTAATAACTAAAGAGTTTAAAAATTTAAGGCCAGTTACTGGCCTTTTATTTTACAAAAAAGATATTTTAATATAAAAACACGTTTTTATATGTTATAATAAACACATATTAAAAAAAGGAAGATCGATATGAAACAAAGAGCGATTACTGCTGGTATCATTACATTAATTTTTATTCCACTTTTACTTTTTAACGTTTTATTAATTCCCTTTAAAATTTTCATTGGCTTATTAGCGATGATTGCTGTTTATGAATTAATAAGAATGTTTGAAAGAGAAAAAGAGGTTCATTGGTTAGCTAAAGTAGCCATTTTTTTCTTTACCGCTGGGTTTTATGTAATTGTTGGTAATCTTTGGGAAAATGACCCAAATATTTTAATTAGCGATTTATCAATGGATATTTCACTAATTTTACTACCAGCGATACTAATTTTATTTACTTTATCAGTTTTTATTCCTAATTTTGGTGGTAAATCACTTGGATTAGGACTCTTAATTATTATTTATGTTGGATTAGGTTTGGGATCACTTGCAATTTTAAGAGTATTAGGTTCTAGATATGTAGTCTATTTGCTTTTAACCACTGTCTCAACTGATACTTTCGCTTTTCTTTTTGGAATTAAGTTTGGAAAACATAAAATGGCACCAACAATTAGCCCAAAGAAGAGTTGGGAAGGTGCGATTGCTGGTACAATCTTAGGGACTACTTTAGGATCATTATTTGGTATTTTATACTTTGTTTTCCCAGAAGGAACTATCCTAAACCCAACAGGTAGTATGACTATCTTAGACGGGATTACTACTTTAGGTAATAGCCAAACATTTCCAAGTCATCCAATTATGTGGCAACACGTATTAATTATTATTCCGATTACCTTACTTATTTCAATTTTTGGTCAATTAGGCGACTTGTTCGCTTCTAAATTAAAAAGAACTTATGAAATTAAAGACTTTGGTTCAATTTTCCCTGGACATGGGGGCGTATTAGACCGCTTTGATTCAGTAATCTTTTCAGGAATGTTTTTAGTCTTTATTTTCAAAGTGATGTCGATATTATGGCCAGTAGCGTAAAAAATATCTATATATTAGGCGCTGGCGGATCAATCGGACTACAAACTCTGGAGTTATTAGATAATAACCCAGATTTTAATGTTGTCGGTTTATCACTTAGTAGTAAAGATGATATTAACCACACAATCTTATCTCACTTTAAACCGGAGATATGTTCACTTAGAACTAAAGAACAACTAAAAACATACCCGAAAATGTATCCTGATATTAAATTCGTTTACGGTGATGAAGGTTTAATTGAAGTAGCGACATATCCAAAAAGTGGTTTATTAATTAACGCTTTATCAGGATCAATTGGCTTAAAGAGTACTGTAAAAGCCATTGAGTCTGGTAAAGATATTGGCCTTGCCAACAAAGAAACTTTAGTTATGGCTGGCCCAATTATTAAAGAGTTAGTGATGAAGCATAAAGTAATGTTACTACCTATTGATAGTGAACATTACGCCTTATGGCAATTATTATCAAAAGTTAATCGCAGTGATGTTTGTAAAATCGCTATTACCGCAAGCGGCGGTGCCTTAAGAGATTTAGATAGACGAGAGTTAGATAATATTAAAATTAGTGATGCCCTATCGCATCCTAATTGGCAAATGGGTCCAAAGATTACCATCGACTCAGCAACGATGGTTAATAAAGGCTTAGAAGTTATTGAAGCTCATCACTTATTTTCAATACCTTATGAAAATATTGAAACGATTTTACATAGTGAAAGTTTAGTTCACGCTATTATTTATTTAAAAGACGGGACAAGTATTAAAAGTATTTCCGCTAATGATATGAAAATACCTATTTCTGGCGTTTTATATTTTCCAGAGGAATCAAAATATAATCCGCCAATTACGAATCTGGAAACCCTAACTTTTAAACCAATGGATTATATTAGATATCCGATGCTTCATTTAGCATATGAAGTTGGTAAATTAGGCGGTATTTTACCAACAATTTATAATGCTAGTAACGAAGCAGCGGTTAATTTATTTTTAGATGGAAAAATTAGTTTTAGAGAAATTGAATCTATTATATTAAAATATACATTATCAGCTGATAATATCTTAAATCCAACTTTAGAAGAAATATTAGAAGTTGATAAAGCTATTAAACAAAAAATCTACAACGCTTATAACAAGGAGTAATTGATATATATGGTTATACTAACATTTTTATTAAACTTAATTGTATTTATCCTAGTCTTAGGAATTATTATTTTATTACACGAATTAGGACATTTCTTTGTCGCTAAGAAATTTAATGTTTTGTGTCATGAATTTTCTGTCGGAATGGGGCCAGCCCTATTCCAAAAGAAAAAGGGTGAGACAACTTATTCAGTAAGAGCCGTCCCGATTGGCGGATATGTCTCAATTGCGGGTGAAGATAACGATGATTCACTGTTTAGAGTTGATGATATCATCGGTTTAAGAATTACCCCGCAAAACGAAGTTGAAGGAATAGTTTTAGATGAAATGCAACAATATGATGTAATTGGTAAAGTTGTTAGCTTTGAAATATTTGATAAAGACAAAACACCACTTCATATTGAACTAGAATTAGAAGACGGAACTGTAACGAAATATCCAGTTTTAGAAGATTGTAAATACTATTTACCAAACAAAAAAGAAGTTCAAATTGCGACTAAAGAAAGATCTTTGTCGCAAAAACCAAAGATTCAAAGATTTCTAGTGTTATTTGCTGGTGCATTTATGAACTTCGTCTTAGCAATTTTCTTATTCATTTTAGCTTACTCGATTATTGGAAGACCAGTAAACGCGGCTGTCGTTGGTAAAGTTGATCCAAACGGAGCTTTAGCGGCAACTGATTTAAAAGATAAAAAGAATTTCAAAATAGAAGAAGTTAACGGAG
>DUQW01000048.1 GCA_012837585.1 Acholeplasmataceae bacterium | reverse complement strand
ATATAGATCCACTCATCATCAATACCTTGTGCAGCTTCTTCTTTTTTACAGCTAGCTAATCCTACAACTAATAAAGCCATAGCTGCAGTTAATAATAATTTTTTTATAAGTTTCATTTTTAGTTTCTCCTTTCTTTTTTTTAACTATTTATGAAAACTTTTGTTATCATCATTTTATTTTTTTCCACCTAAATAGGTTTCTACTAATTCTTCATCTTGTAATAAATTTTCGCCTGTATCTTCTTTACTAATTCTTCCTAATTCAATTAAATATGCGTAATCGGCGATTTTTAATGTTTGATATGCGTTTTGTTCAACGATAATAATCGTTTTACCATCGTTTTTAATCTCTTTAATAATTTCAAAGATTTCTTTAACAATCAGTGGTGCTAAACCTAGTGATGGTTCATCTAATAATAAGATATCGGGATTCCCCATTAGTGCTCTTCCGATTGCTAACATTTGTTGTTCTCCACCTGATAGAGTTGAAGCTTCTTGTTTTCTTCTTTCTTTAAGAATTGGGAAATATGTAAATACTTTTTCTAGAAGTTCTTCTCTTAAGTGATTCTTAGAAATAACTACTTTATTTCCATTTTTGTCAACTCTAGTTTCTGGTTTTAAGCTGTAAGCTCCAACATTTAAATTCTCTTCAACAGTTAATCCAGCAAGAATCATTCTTCCTTCTGGTGATTGATAGAGTCCAAGTCCAGCGATTTTATGAGGAAGCATATTGGCAATATTTTGTCCCTTATATAAAATTTCACCACTTGCGACTTTAACAATTCCACTAATTGAACGGATTAATGTGGTCTTTCCAGCTCCATTTGACCCCAAGATGGCCACAATCTCCCCTCGGTGGACTTTCATTGAAATTCCCTTAATCGCTCTAATAATACCGTAGTCGATGACTAGGTCTTTAATCTCTAAAACTAATTCTTTTGTTTGTACCATTTTATCACTCATCGTCATCACTACCTAAATAAGCTTCTTGGACTAATGGGTCATTTTGAATTTCTTCTGGAGTGCCAAGTGCAATTTTTCTACCGAAGTTTAATACACAAATTCTATCGGTTATTCCCATTACAAAACTCATATCATGTTCGACTAGGAAAATAGTTAAATTAAATTCTTCTTTGAGTTTAACGATTAACTCGGCTAACTCAATTGATTCTTGCTCATTTAATCCGGCAGCCGGTTCGTCAAGAATAACTAATTCTGGATCTAGCATTAAGGTTCTAGCTAATTCGATACGTTTTAAGATACCATAAGGTAAACCAATTGGATAAGCATCTTTATAAGCTAGTAAATCTAATTTTTCTAGAATATTTAAGGCTTTAGCACGGTTAATTTCTTCTTCTTTTCTCAATCTTGGTAAATGTAGAGCTTGAGCGAAGAAGTTAGTCTTATAAGCTGTATGAGCACCAACTAATAAGTTATCTAATACTGAAAGTTCATAAATTAATTCAACATTTTGGAAAGTTCTAACAATTCCGTGTTTAATCACATCATGAACTTGTAAAGTATTTAAGTTTAAAACGTAGTTTTCTTTATTTTTGAAGTAGAGATCACCACTTGTCGGTGTATAGAACTGTGTAATACAGTTAAATACTGTTGTTTTACCAGCACCGTTAGGACCAATTAAGCCAAAGATTTCGCCTCTTTTTACTTCTAGTGATAATTTTTCAACAGCTTTTAATCCTCCAAAATACATACATAAATTTTGGATTAATAAGTGAGTATCATTATCACTTTCAAATAGTGAAACAACATCTTGGATTTCTTTTTTAGTTTTAACATTTTGGTCAGGTGTTTCTGGTGCTACTTCTAAACTTTGCAATAAATTATTATATTCAAGATCGCGTTTTCCATGTAATTTTTTCAAGGATTCTTCTAACTTAACTTCTAGTTTTTCTAATCTAGCTTTTGACTTTTCAGTTTCTTTAGCTAGTCTAGTTTCTAATTTATCTTGTAGTTCTTTTTCTAAGTTGGCAACTTCTTCTTTGTTCTTTAGTAATAATTTATCAAGTTCTTCTTGATAATATTTTATATGTTTACTAACATCTAAATCAAGAGTTGAAACCTTAAAATTTTTAAAATACCATGTATTAAATGCATTATCATTGAATTTTTCTTCTAGATTAGCGACATCACTATCATATTTAGCGAATAACTCTTTTAATTTAGATTCATATGCTAATTTCGCATCAGCATCTTTGGCTTCATGATTGTGAAAAGATGTTTCTTCTTTTCTTAAGTTCCAATATAGTGTGTCTTCTAATTTATTTAATTCAACTTGTTTTAAGTAATTAAATTCTTCTTTTGGATTAATTGCAACATTAAGTTTTGAAATTTTTCTTTGTTGTTTTTCAACTAAGTTATTTACTTTCTTTTGGTTAGCAATTTTCAAGTTGTCTTCTAATACAGGAAGATAATTTTTAGTTTTAGTGATACTATCTTGCAACTTTTTGACGTTGTTCAAATATGTATTGGCCTTTATCTTGGTTTGATTCGTTCGTATCGCCATAACGTTTCCTCCTTTGTGTTTGGATTAAATTGGTAATCCATTTTCTAATTTTGTAATAACTTGATTTGAAAAATTGAATTAATCCTAATGGATAAAACATAACAATAACAATAATTAATACTCCACTAATAATTAAACTAGCATTTGGATTTTTCGTGAAAAATTCAATTTTACTAAGTATTGCTAAGTCAAATCCAAAGATTAAGAATGTTCCTATAAATACCCCCCAAATTGATTTAGCGCCCCCAACAATAACGGCAGCTAAAATATTTAATGATAAAGCTAAATTCCATGTTGATGGAATGGTGAAGCGGTAGAATAACATATAAATTCCACCACCAATTACTGCGTAGACTGTTGATAAAACGAACGCTAATAAGCGGTATTTTAATAAACTAATTCCCATAGCTTGAGCTGCGGAAGTTGAGTTTTTCATTGATAACATCGCTCTACCAGTTGGGCTTTTAATAATATTAGTGGTAATAATCATCGCTAATACCATCACAACTACTGCGATAGCAAAAGCAAATTCCATGTTAATATTAATTGAGAATAAAAATTGTGGTCTTTTAATACTCATACCATTGACTCCACCAGTAATACTATCAGCATTTTTGAAGACTTCATTTAAAATTTCAGATAATCCTAAAGTAATAATTGCTAGATACATTCCTTCGATTCTTAATGAAATGAATCCAACTGCTGCACCAATTAGCACAGCAATAATAATTGAAAGCACAAATGAAATTAGTGGTGGAACCCCAAGTTCTCCAATGAAGTATCCAACTGAATAGGCTCCCATACCAATAAATCCAGCAGTTCCTAAACTGGCGAGTCCTGAATATCCTAATAATAAAGTAAATCCTAAACCAATAATGAAATAGATTAATGTAAGACCTAAGGCTCTTATTGTGGAAATACCCAAGCCTCCACCCATATAAATGAATAACATTAGGATAAATACAATTCCAGATAAGATAAATCCAAAATAAGGATGTGAAGTAATTCTTTTTAGTTCTCGTTTGAAGGATGAATCGGCTTGTGGTCTGCCTTTATCATTTAAGATTGCTTCATTTTGTGCAGCTTGATTTGATGCAACCATTCCCTTAACTCTACCTGATACATTTGGTTTTAATCCATCATATTTTTGAGTTGTTTGTTCAGTTTTGATGTTTTCTTGTTTTACTTTTGTATTATTATTTTTCTGCATAACTTACACCTTCTTCTGAACTTTCTTACCAAATAATCCATTTGGTTTAATTAAAATAACAATTAATATTAATGCGTAAATGATGACATTGGACCATGCTGAATTGTAGTAAGAAATAATTCCACTAGCAATTGGAATGATAAGTGCTGCAACAATTGGTCCAAAGAATGTTGATGAACCTCCTAAGATTAAGGCTAAGAAACCATTAACTTGAAATGAACTCATCATTGCTGATGATAAATAACCAGGAACTACAGGTGCATATAATGCGGCAGCAAGTGCGCCTAACGCACCAGCAATCGCCCAGCTCATTGCAGTAATAAATCTTGTGTTAACTCCCATCATTGATGAAACAATTTCATTTGAAGCAGTTGCTCTAACTCCTAAGCCCCATTTAGTAAATCTTAAGGACATAAATACAAGAGTTAAAACGGTAAAAGCTAGAATAATACCAAATAATTCGTGTCCGGTCATGGTGATTTGGAAATTTCCAGTAGTACCGAAATTTTCATACGAAATTCGATCAATAGTTTTTGGAAGAACACCGAAAATAATATCAGTTAGGGCTGTTAAGATTAAAACAAGACCCATTGTAATCATCTGCTTACCAGCGGATGTAATAAATTTGGCTTTCCGGATAATTATTGTATCAACAAATAAACCAATTAAGAATGCCACAATAATTGATGCGAGCATTCCGATTAAATAAATGTACCAAGGAGTATAACCACCGGAGTTTTTATCATAAAGCATATTGATAACTGCATACATGACGTATGCACCAAATGAAGCAATTGACCCCTGGGCAAAGTTAGTGGTAGATGATGTTTTGAAGATTAGGACAATACCAAAAGTTGCAAGGGCTAAAATAGCCGCTTGTATTAAACTTCCTAATAAAATTTGAATAAATCCATCAAAACCCATAAATTATCCCCATCTAACAACATTAGCAGCCCAAACGTATCCAATACCTGCAGCTAATAGAACTGCGATTGTTCCTTTTTTAAGTAGGCCTTGCTTCATGGCTAAATCTAGAGATAAAAATTGGTCGATTTGGCCAATGTGACCATAATCTTCTAAGTAAATTGATTGTTTGTCAGTTAAACCTAATTGTTCTAACATCCATTCATGACCTGAACGTTTAATATGTAAGATTCCTAGATAACCGTTACGAGAGAAATCTTCTCTAGTGTAACCAGATTTTCTTAATGATTCATCAATACAATTAATCCAGTTTGGCATAGAAACTTCATTAAGTCTGTCTTTCATTTTTTGAGCGTCCATTAATCTTAGTGATGTTTTAGCTTCTTTCCAGTTATCACCAGTAATTGGATTAACTTGGCCACCAATTTTAACTCCTGCAGTTCTTGATAGTGAACCATCAGACATAATGTGTGATCCTAATAGAACATTCTTGTCATATCCTTTTTGCAGGATAATCGCTCCACCGCCAGCTCCTAAGTTGTACATCATTGACATTGGTTTGTCAGTATAGTCAACATAATCTACGTTGCGATATCCACCAGAAATTAATACAGTGTTAATATCGTCATCTGCTAACATCATATTTTTGGCAATTGTCATTGCACTAATCGCTGTACAGCAACGGTTTTGAACGTCAATACCCCATGCATTAACAGCGCCAATTTGATCTTGAACATATAATGCTGAAGTTGTTAATGGATATTCTTTCCATTCTTCAGTAATATCTAAAATCAAGTCGATTTCTTTTGGATCAATACCAGCATTTTCAACCGCTAATTTCGCAGCTTTCGCACTCATCTCTTGAGAACCATCATTTTCACCCGGCATACGTTTTTCAACGATACCTAGTTTTTTAATGACATTTTCTTCGGTCCAAAAGCCACCAGTAGCTTCTGATACTTCTTTTGCCGTCATTCGGTTTTCTGGTAAATAAATCCCAATTGATCTAATACCAATAACAGGTTTTTTCATAATAATCTCCTCTTTCTTTATTAAAAACTAAATTATAATCTCATTCCGCCATTAACAGATAACACATGTCCTGTAATATATGATGATTCATCTGAAGCTAAGAATAATGCTGCATCAGCAATTTCTTGTGGTTGTCCTAATCTACCTAACATAGTTTGACTAGCAAATTGGTCAAGTAAGTTTTGAGGAACAGTTTTCATCATATCAGTCATAGTATATCCAGGAGCGATAGCGTTAACTCTTACAGGAATATATCTTTCAGTTTTTCTATCGTATCTAGCTAATTCTTTAGCCCAAGATTTAGTCATACCAATAACTCCTGATTTAGTTGCTGCATAGTTAGTTTGACCAATGTTACCAAATTCACCAACTACTGATGAAATATTAATAATTGATCCGCCACCAATGTCTCTCATGTGTGCTCCAAAAGCTCTACCCATTAAGAAAACACCTTTTAAGTTAACATTAATTACTAAATCCCATTGATCAGTTGTCATTTTATGAAGCATTGCATCTCTTGTAATACCAGCATTGTTAACTAAAATGTCAACATGTCCGTATTTTTCAACTGCATAGTCTCTAAATTTTTCAACTCCTGGTTCATCAGTAATATTTAACTCGTAAAACTCAACATTTTCGCATTCATAGTCTGGTTGTGCCATATCAACAGCAATTACTTTTGCACCTTGTTTGGCAAAAGTTTCAGCCATTGCTCTTCCTAAACCTTTAGCTCCGCCTGTAATAACAGCGACTTTTCCTTCTAATCTTTTCATTTTTAATTTCCTCCTTTAGATTATACTTTCTTTAAAATTAGTGCAGTACCCATACCGCCACCAATACATAAACTAGCTAATCCTAGTTTCTTATTATTTCTTAACATTTCATGAACTAAAGTAACAACAATTCTATTACCACTTGCCCCAACTGGGTGACCTAATGCGATCGCTCCACCGTTAAGGTTAGTTCTTTCTAACATATATTCTTTTGAAACACCGTGTTCATTAGTTAATTCTCTTAAAACACCTAATGATTGTGCGGCAAAAGCTTCATTTAATTCAAATACATCAATATCAGTTAATTTTAAATTTGCCATTTTTAAGGCTGCTCTAATTGCTGGAACTGGTCCTAATCCCATAACTGATGGATCAACTCCACTTTGACCTATCGCAACAATTTCAGCTAATGGTTTTAAGTTGTATTTCTTAACTGCATCTTCACTAGCTACTAAAACGAAGCTTGCACCGTCATTAATTCCTGATGCGTTTCCTGCAGTTACCGTTCCATCTTTAGTAAATGCTGGTCTTAATTTAGCTAATTTTTCTAATGAAGTTGTTCTATTTGGAAATTCATCAGTATCAAATACGATATCACCTTTACGTGTTTTAATTACGTAAGGAACAATTTCTTCTTTAAATACACCACTATCAACAGCGTGAATTGCACGATGTTGTGAAGTAATAGCAAATTCATCTTGTTCTTCACGGCTAATTTCATATTTATTAGCAATATTTTCTGCAGTTACTCCCATATGATAGTTATTAAATGAATCCCATAGGGCATCAGTAATCATATGGTCAACTAATGATTTATCTCCCATTTTTAATCCGCCACGAGATTGTGCAGGAATTAGATACGGAGCATTTGACATTGATTCAACCCCACCAGCAACAACTAAATCGTGTAATCCTAATTTAATATTAGAATAAGCGTTAAAAATTGATTTCATACCACTTCCACATACCATGTTTAATGAGTATGCAGGTACTTCAATTGGAACTCCAGCTTTTAATGCAACTTGTCTACCAATTCCTTGTCCTAAACCTGCTGGTAAAATATTTCCAACAACGACTTCATCCAAATTTTTTGGATCTATTTTAGCTTCTTCTAGCATGGCTTTTAAAGTGTTAGCCCCTAAATCTGCTGGGTGCACACCATTTAAAGTTCCTAGAAATGATCCGACAGCACTTCTTTTAGCTGCCACTATATATACTTTTTTCATAAGATATTTCTCCCCTTCCTTACGTGAATATTTATTCATGTTATGTTACTATTATTTTACCATGAAAACGCTTCCATGTCAAACTTTTGATTTGATACGCTGTGTTCACTTTAGGTGTTGCCGACTTTTTCATTGAATTAATCCTTCTTTCCTTAATTCTTCATAAATTCCGTATACATCAATTGGAAAATCAGCGTTATATATTTCTGTGATACTTAAATTAT
>DUQW01000047.1 GCA_012837585.1 Acholeplasmataceae bacterium | reverse complement strand
ATGATTTAACTTTCAAAATTTACTTAAATAGTAATGTTACACAATACGATTTAATTGGATCATTAGGAATTATTAATTTAGTCCATCCAGAAAGTTTTGCTCAAGGATTTGACGCAGCTGGAACAACAAATAACTACGGTTCAATAGAAAATCCATTAGTATCATACGGACCATTCACATTAGAAAATAATTATGATGCGACAAATACATTTACTTTCACAAGAAATGAAACTTATTTCGCAGCATGGGACTATTCAATTGCTAAAATTAATGGACCAATAATTATAGATCAAACAGCAATTATTAACGAGTTTAAAGCAGGTAACTTAGACGTTGCTGGTGTTGGTGGACAGTTCTGGAAAGAATTCCAAAACCACCCAAACTTATATGTTTCACCAAGTAACTCATTCTACCGTTTAGCTATTAGTATAGATAGAAGTAATGGTTCTTCAGGAAAAGTTACTCCAATCATGAAATATGCTGACTTTAGACAAGCTCTATACTTAGCAACTGATAGAGAAGAATTTGCAAACGAAGTTCAACCACCTTCACAAGGTGCATTAGGATACTTAAGTAACATTCACCAAGTATCAGAGTGGGCAAGCCAAGCTTATGCTTCAAGTACTACATTCAAACAACAATTAGAAGAATTAGGATTAGAACCAGAAACTGGTGGATTTAACTCTACTAAAGCTAAAGAATTATTTGAACAAGCATATGCAGATGCAGTTGCAGATGGCCACTATGCAGATGGTGAAAAAGTAGTTGTTGAATATAGTTACTACGATGCTGGTTCAAACACTAGAATTGCAAACTGGGTTAAAGCTCAATATGAAGAAGTATTTGGAACTGAAAAATTTGAATTAAAATTAAATCCATTATCAAACGATGAATTATCAGCTCAAAGAGCAGCAGGAGATTTCGACTTAGTCTTTACTGGTATGAGTGGAGCAACATTCCAAGCAACATTTGGTATGGGCTATATCTTCAGTCCAACTTTCTCTACATTCTTAGTAGGTAAAGGACATGGAATTCCAGAAAAAGAAGTAACTGCTGATATCTTCAACTTATTTGATATAATTGATGCAAAAGCTGAAGCAGACAGAACAGCAAGTGAAAAAGCATTCCATGAAGCATTAGATGATGGTGTATTTACAGGAACATTTGATGAACTATTTATGTTATTTAGTAATACTGGTGAATTAGCAACCGACTATGAAGGACAAGAAGAAGACTTAACAAAAATTACAGCAGCATTAGAAAAAGCATTATTAGAACAAATGATAGCTGTACCGTTATTCTCATCAACTTCAGCAGCAGTATATTCAGACAAAGTTGTACGTTTAGCACACGCATACCACTTATTCTTAGGTTGGGGCGGCTTAACATACACAAACATTAAAGCTTAATTTACAAATCACTGTAAAAAAGTTTATAATATAAATTAATTATTTAACAACCCTATGTTATATTACTATTCATAGGGTTGTTAATTTAATGAAATAGAGGTAGAATTATGCGAAATTATATTTTAAAAAGGCTAGGATTAATGCTTATTACATTTGTAATAATCATATTTTTAATATTTGTATTTATTAAACTAATGCCTAACTTTTATGAAGTCGGTATTGATCAAGATCCGCAAATTTATGAAGCATGGCTTGAGAGTCAAGGATTTAATAAACCAATACTTACACAATTTTTTATCTGGCTAGGAAACATTTTTAAACATGGCGATTTTGGTATATCATTCCATAAAAACAACGCACCCGTTGCTCAATATGTTCTTTCAAGACTACCTAGAACTATTAGAATCAACATTTTTCCGTTTTTAATATCAGTTCCAATTGGAATAACATTAGGAATTGTTGCAGCACTACGTAAAAATAAAATGACAGACCATGTCATTTCAATCGGCGTTATGTTTTTCATTTCTGTTCCATCATTTGTTGTAGCAGTTATCTTACAATACTATATGGTATATGAATGGAAAATATTACCAAGCGCAAGAGTAGACAATTTAGCTCCACTTTTCTCAAAAAGAGCTATCCAAACAAGAATCTTACCAATTTTTGTTTTATCAGCGGGAACAATCGCTGGTTGGACGAGATCACTTAGAGCAGAGTTAACTGAAACTCTAACTTCAGAATTTATGTTATTAGCACGTGCTAAAGGTTTAACTAAAGGACAAGCGACTGTTAGACATGCACTTAGAAATGCATTCGTACCATTTGCTCCAGCAATATTAGGCGGATTTATCTCATTGTTAGGTGGATCACTAATTATTGAGCGAACTTTTGGAATTACAGGTATTGGTGGAGCTTTTATTGAAGCTTTAGAACGTCCTAAAGGTATTCCTGATTACCCTATGATTATGATGTTAAATATGTTTTATGTATCCATTGGTTTATTAGCAGCAATCGTTGCCGATCTATCATATGGAATTATTGACCCAAGAATTAGAATGGGGGCAGGAAAACAATGATGCAAAATATTAAAAGACTTGAAAAAGAAAATTTTGTTTTTGTTAATGATGAAATTGTTATTAAAGACGAAAGTTTAAAAAATGAATCCATTGGTTATTATAAAGATGCATGGTTAAGATTTAAGAAAAACAAAGCATCAGTTGTTGCAATGTATATTATTGGAGTTATCTTATTGTTAACTTTAGTAGGACCATACTTTAGACAATATAAATTACCAGAAGAGGATGGCGGGCTTGCTTTATATTTTCAATATTTACCAAATAAAATTCCAGGTTTAGAAAATTTAGGAATATTTGACGGTTCTAAAACTATCTCGGGGATAAATCCGGACTACTATGAATTATTACCTGAAGGAATAGTATTAGAAGTGATTGAAGAAAATGATCCTACAAATCCAGGAACAATGGTTTTAGAAGTAGACTACTACCGTTATCATCGCTATATTTATGCATATGGCACAAATTTAGTTGATGGAGAACGAGGAGTTAGAACAATCACTATTTCAAAAGCTAATTATGAAAAAGCATTAGACAGAAATGCGGTTATTAGCTTAGTGAATGTAAATGGTAATGATTATCGTGTTCAATTGGATATATATCGTTATGCATTTGATCAAGATGTTGATGATGTTTATTTTTGGTTTGGTACAACTGCAACCGGACATGATTTATTTACAATGCTTTGGATGGGGTCTAGAATATCCTTATTACTAGCATTACTAGTAACAATTATTAATATTACTATCGGTGTAACTATCGGTTCTATTGTAGGGTATTATGGTTCTACTTTAGATATAGTTTTTGAAAGAATTGTAGATATAATATCTAACATTCCATTTATGGTTATCTTAACACTAATGTTATTAAGATATGGTAGTGGATTTGGCGTTATTATCTTTGCATTTGTATTTGCAGGATGGATAAGCTCCTATAGTACTTCAAGGATACAAGTTTATCGTTATAAAAACCGTGAATATGTTTTAGCAGCTAGATCATATGGAGCAAGCGACAGAAGGATTATTACTAAACACATTTTACCAAATGCGATGGGTACTTTAATTACTTCATTCTCATTATCATTACCAAGCTTTATCTTTGCAGAATCAACTTATTCATACTTAGGTATTATTAACTATCCTGGTGTTCAAAGTGTTGGACGTCTATTAGCAGACGGACAACAAGTGATGCAACATCACTTCCACTTATTATTATATCCAGCGATATATTTATCATTATTAATGTTATCATTTAACTTATTTAGTAACGGATTAAGAGATGCATTTAATCCATCCTTGAGAGGAGTAGATGAATAATGGAAAAAATATTAGAAGTTAAAGATTTAAAAATTTCATTTAAAACTCAACAAGGTATCTTAAAAGCTGTTAGAGGTGTTTCTTTTGACTTGCATAAAGGTGAAACACTAGCAATCGTTGGTGAATCAGGCTCAGGTAAGAGTGTTACTTCAAGAGCTATTATGGGATTACTTGCGGGGAATGCGATTCATGAAGGTGGATCAATTATGTTTGAAAATAAAGACTTAATGATTACACCAGAGGAACAATTTCACAAAATTCGTGGATCAAAAGTATCAATGATATTTCAAGATCCAATGTCAAGCTTAAATCCAATTTCAAGAGTTGGTAATCAAATTACAGAAGCTTTAATTTTAAAATTAAAAATGCCTAAAATTAAAGCTAAACAAAGAGCAATCGAATTAATGAAAGAAGTAGGTATACCTGAAGCAGAGAAAAGATATTATCAATATCCTTTCCAATTCTCAGGAGGAATGCGCCAAAGAATTGTTATTGCGATTGCATTAGCTAATGATGCTGATATTTTAATTGCTGATGAGCCAACAACAGCACTTGACGTTACTATTCAAGCACAAATATTAGAATTAATTAATAAAATTAAAGTAGAACGTAATTTATCAATTATCTTTATTACTCATGATTTAGGGGTTGTTGCTAATATGGCTGACCGTGTAGTGGTAATGTATGCTGGAAGAATCGTTGAATATGGTAAAGTAGACGAAATATTCTACAATCCAAAACATCCATATACATGGGCTTTATTATCATCTATGCCAAATGTCGATACTGATGAAGAAAAACTTGAAGCAATTCCTGGTACACCTCCAAACATGGTTGAATCCTCAGCTAATGTTTTAAAAGGAGATTTATTTGCACCAAGAAACAAATATGCTATGAAAATTGATCTAGAAAAAGAACCACCATACTTTAAGGTAACAGAGACTCACTATGCCGCAACATGGCTATTACATCCAGATGCACCAAAGGTAGAGTTACCAAAAGCTGTCCAAAGAATAATTAAAAAACACGACCAAAGGAGCCAAAACGGTGAAACCAAATAATGTTGATTACACAGAAAAAGTTTTAGAAGTAAGAAATCTAAGACAATATTTCAAAGTTGGTTTAGGTAAGAAAAAAATCTTAGTTAAAGCAGTGGACGGCGTAAGCTTTGATATTTATAAAAGAGAAGTATTTGGTTTAGTTGGTGAATCAGGTTCAGGTAAAACTACTATAGGTAGAACAATTATTAAACTATATGAACCAACAGGTGGTAGAGTTACTTTTAATGGAAATGTGATTGGTGCTGGCTATGAAGATCATTTATATAACATACGAAAAATTAAGGCAAGAGCTAGAGAAGAAATTTTGATTCACCAACCATTAAAACATGCAATTGCTAATTTAAAAGCTAATGCTAAAATAGAAAAAGATAATTTAAAACAAACTAAAAAAGCATTAAAAGCAAAATTAATAAGTGATAAAGAAGCAGTTTTAAAGCAAACTAATGATCATAAAGAGTTAATTAGACAAACTAAATTTGATCATAAGATTAGACTGTCAGATTTAAAATACGAATTAAACTTAGCAATCGAAGAACTATATTTAGATAATATAGACACAATTTTAAAAGATCGTATAACTAATATTAAATTAGCAAATAATAAAGCTAATGATAAAATTAAGTTTATCAAAGGTTCAACTATCTCAAGATATGAGAAAGACGAACAAGTTCGTCTAATTAACGAAACTAGAGAAAATGAAATTGAGTTTGCTGAAAAAAATGCTAGAGCAAGTATTATTAAACATTTAAATTTATCAGAAAATGCAAACATTGATTATAAAGAAATTCGTAAAACTCATTCAGCAAAAGAACTAAGAGTTATTAAAGAAAAAACTGCAGAATTAAAAGCTAAACATAATGAAAATGTTGCAAATGAAAAAGACGCTTTCAAAGCTAAAATGGCTGAACTAAACGAAATTACATTTGACAATGATAAAATTAATTTAGAATTATCTAAATTGAATGAAACATTTAAAGAAGATGTTTTAAAGATTGATGAACAAATTAAAGAACTTAATGATGTTCTTAAATCTAATATTAAAAAAGTTAAAGAAGAAGCTTTAAGTAATCCAGATAAATTCAAAGTTAATACTAATGCAATTAAAAAAATTAAAGCAGAAACAAAAGAAAAAGTTTTAGCAGAAAAGTCATTAGTTAAGGAAGCAAAACTCCAAAACAAATTAAAGGAATCTGCTGAGAATAAAGCTAAACGTTTAGCTTTATTAAATGATGCTAAGACTAAATATAAAGAACTTTTAGCAAACGCTAATGAAGCAGGCGCTGATAAAGTTGCTTTAAAACAATTAAAAGCCAACTATCAAGCAGAAGTAGCAGAAATTAATAAAGCAAAACCAAATTATATTAATTACTTATCTTCAATGCAAATGATTTTCCAAGATCCAATTTCATCATTAAACCCAAGAATGGTTGTTAGTGAAATTATTTCTGAAGGATTAAAAATCCAAGGTGTTAAAGACAAGAAACTAATTGAAGAAAAAGTTTTTGAAATACTTAATTTAGTTGGTTTAAATAAAGATCACTCAACGAGATATCCACATGAATTTAGTGGAGGACAAAGACAAAGAATTGGGATTGCACGTGCTTTAATAGCTAATCCAGATTTTATTATTGCTGATGAACCAATCAGCGCTCTAGACGTATCTATTCAAGCGCAAGTTATTAACCTTTTAAACGAATTAAAAGAAAAACTAGACTTAACGATTTTATTTATTGCGCATGACTTATCAGTGGTTAAATATTTTAGTGATAGAATTGCAGTTATGTATTCAGGAAAAATAGTTGAACTTGCAAGTTCAGAAGAACTATTCTTAAATCCATTACATCCATATACTAAATCGTTATTATCAGCAATACCTAATCCAGATCCTGAAGGTGAGAAAACACGTAAAAGAATTTTATACTCACCATCAGTACATGATTACAGTAAGCAAAAACCAACTTTAAGAGAAATTAAGCCCGGGCATTTTATTAGTGCTAATGATGAAGAATTGGAAATTTATAAAAAAGAGTTGGGAGGAAAATAAATGAGAAAATATATCGTCGCAATAGTATTCTTAGGATTAATGCTATTTCTTGCGGTTCTACCTAAAAGCGAACCTCAAAAAGAATATATTATTGTTTTCTTTACTAACGGTGGAGATAACATTCCATCAATGACTGTTCCATCTAATTCAAAGGTGAGGGCACCAAAAGATCCAGTAAGAACTTCATCAGAATTTGCTGGTTGGTATACTACAATTAATTTTGAAGAAGGAACTGAATTTGATTTCAATACAACAGTAATAACAGAAAGTATTACATTATATGCTAAATGGCAATTAGATGAATTTACAATTACTTATAATTGGGAAGGTGGTACTTTAGCTGAGGGAGCGATTAATTCTTACCGAATGAGTTTTACATACGAAGATAGAATAGTCTTCTTTAAACCAAGTAACTCAGCGCATCATCCAAGACATGAAGAATATGGTAGATTTACAGGTTGGCGTGAGATATCACAAGCGGATTATAATAATTTAAGTGCAGAAGAAAAAACTAATTATCCATTTATGGAATCAATTGAACCTAAAGGAGATTTAATTCAAATTTATCCTGATAAAGAAGTTGTTCTATATGCACATTATAGAAACTTTCCAAGTTCATAAGACAAATTAATGAGGCATCTAATCGATGCCTTTTTTTCATAAAAAAGTCTAATTTTATAATTAGACTTTAGATATATTTATTTTATAAACATTTCATCAATTAAATTATCACTATGAACAAAATATTTGTTAGGTGCTTTTTCATTACTATGTAAATAATAAAGTGAATTATTATTAGTATTAAATAATAAATTTTGAATTACGATATATTCTCTTTTAGCGTTAATAAAAAATATTTTATTAGTATCACTAATGTTTTTATTGTTATACTCACTAACAAACTTAATTTGATGAAAAACTCTTTGGAAATATTTCTCTTTTTTATATAAATGTTTTTCAATTGCTTCAAAATAATCGTTATTAATAGGGTCAGAAAATTCTTTTTTATTGTTAATTAAAATTACTGCTATATATAAAGTTCGGTGTCTTTTATGATCGATAATACCTTTATCTAATTTATAGAAAGATATAAAATTATCACCTTTAGTATAGACTTTATAATCATGTTCTTTTAGTTTTTCCATAACTTTCGCTTGAGATACGTTGTAAGATAATGAAATAGGTTCTAAAGCATTATCTAATAATTCTTGATAACGATATAAGTTCATATTGTAATCATAATTATTCTTAACTAAAAATAAAATAATAAAAAAACCAAAAAAACCAATTCCATATAGTAATGATAAAATACCATCGTTAATATTAATAAATAGCATTATTGCAAAAAATAATATTAATAGAGATAGCCCAATAATTAATGATAAATATAATTTAACCTTCTTTTTTAAATTACTCATTTAAATCGCCTCACATTATTTGTATAAGTTATTATATCATTTATTATTAAGGATATAAAGAAAACCTTTTTTTAAAAGGAGTTGGGAAAATGTTTAAAAAGTTGATTTGTGATTTGGATAAGATAACTTCAAATAAAAAATATATAAAAATTATGTTTGGAAACATGTGGCGATACTATGTGTAGAGAGAATAATTATCGAAAGAAACTTGAGTCTATAGGTAGAGTAATAAAAAAGGATATAGATAAAATTGATCCTTACATAGAGTGTAATAATAATCAAAAAGATTATATATTTTTTAGAAAACCAATATGTTTTGACTTAATGAGTGTGGATAGAGAGTTATCTAATAGACCTTCGAAAGATTGACTATAATAAGACTTTCGAACCCTTTTGGTTAAATTGACCGGAGGAGAAAGTCTTTTTTATTTCAAAAGATAAAGTGGATTGATCGCTTAATTGCGTAGTCAATCCATTTTTTAATATATATTTACTTTCATACATATTTGGTGTTTGACCGTTCAAATGATGGTGTGGTCTAAAGTCATTATAAAAATCTACATGTTCATCAACAGAAATCATTAATTCTTCAAGCGTTTTATAGTCATTCAAATATATTTCCTCACTTTTAAAGTGAGAGAAGAAAGATTCAACTACAGCATTTTCTGTAGGCCGTGCTGTTTTTGAATAAGAAGGAATTAATTTTAATGATTTTAACAATGATCGGTATTTAAAAGAGGTATAATTAGAACCTCTATCACTATGTACAATTACATTTTCTGGTTGGTTTCTATTTTCATAAGCATCTTTTTAAGTATTGATTACTAGTTTAGTATTATTTTTACAATGCACTCTATATCCAATGACTTTTCTAGAGAAAAAATCTAAAATTACACAAATAAAAAATGGATTACCTGAAACAATAACTTCAGTGACATCGGGGTCCATGCTTCATTTGGATTATTCCGAGTAAAGTTTTTGCCAATAAGGTTCTTTAAATAGATATTCTTACTTTCAATTTTACTTAAATCTTTTTTCTTTTTCTTGCCAAGAATGGGTTTAATATTTAGTTCATCCATTAAATGTTTAGATTTTTTATTTGAAATTGTATAACCTTCATTTCTAAGTACTTGAGCTATTTTTATTGAACCAAATCTTTGTCTACTTTTATTATAAACTTCCATAACTAAAGGTCTTAAAAAGTTATCATTTTTAATGTTGAACTTTTCTTCCACACGTCGATTTAAATGATTGTAAAATGTCCCTACACTTACATCTAGAATTCTACACATCGTCTTAACTGGATATATGTTGTAATATTTTTCAATAGCATTTAACTTAACAAGTCTTGGAGAACTAGGAAGACATTCTAATCTTTTATATATTTCAAGTTCAATTTTCATTTTTTCATGCTCTTTACAAAGTGATGAATATTTTTTTCTAAGGCTTTTTAAATCATCATCTCCAATTTCTAATCTTGTTGTTCTTAACCAATCATTAATAGTAGTTTTTGAACAACCATATTTATCTATTAATTCTTTACTTGTACAACCATTCTTAAAATCATCTATTATTTTCAACTTAATAGTACCAGATACCCCCTTAAAAGAAATTAATGATTCAGGTATCTTAATTAATCCGAATACTTTAAAGCATGTGATGATCAAAAATAATGACTTAGATGAACTATTAGTTACATTTGTAGTAACCGAGGAAAGATTTAAAGGGAAGAATGAATTAATTGAATTAGTTAAATCAAATACTAATGTTAAAGGTATTACCTTAAACATTAATACTGATACTGACAAAATCTTAGGTGAAGAAGGTATTTACTATATGGTGAAGAAATCTTAGAATCTAATGATTTATTATTAACAGATAAATCATTCCTTCAAGTAAATGATGGTGTAAGTGAACTTACACTAAAGTTAATTAGTAAATATACTAAAGGTAATAAAGTCTTAGACTTATATAGTGGTATTGGAAGTATTATATATAATGTGTTAAAAGACGACCAAGAAGGTGTAATGATTGAAAGGGTATTTAGTTTTATAAAACTTCTGGCCAATAAGGGTATCTGGTACTCTAAAGTGGACTCCTAAATAATAGAACCACTAAGAAAAATTCAAAGCATGAGCCTAAGTTATCTCATATATTGATCATTCTAGTTATCTCATCAGTTGTTGGTTTAATATATTTATTTGAAATGAACCTTGATGTTAGTAGTAATAGTAGTTTTAATTTAATCTTAAATATATTTATGGTGATTCTAGGGTCAATATTAATTCCATCGTTATTATCGATTACTAGAAAAAGTGAACCTCAAGGTAATAAGATGAATAGAGGTAATCTTAACAGGTTCACTTATAGAAGGCGTATAAAATAAAAAAAGCAACTCAAGGATTATAAATGTCAAGTTAAGAATGGACAAAAGTGTGCAGTTAAGATTCCTCAGTTCTATTCGGTTCCAGTTTATCTTTAAGTCTATAAGAAGGGCCTGTAATATTAAATAAATAAGAATGGTGGATGGAAATAAAAGTTTAGAATATGATTATGGATTTGTGAAAGGATTAAATCTGCAAAATCCAAATAATGTAGCACTTAGTTCTTAATTCAATGATTTTAAAGAATTATTTAAGCAAAGCCTTGCAAACTTAAAAGATTTAGAATCATTGAGAAAAGAATAAATTAATGACAACCCACGTAAATATAAATCTTAAAGACCACGGGTTAAAGGTCTTTGGACTAATGTTTGTTGGTAAAAGATCAAAAGAAAGTTATTATGAGTATACAGTAAGAATTTCAGAAAACCCAATTCCTAAATACGTTTATTATCCAACATTTATTACGGCTGGAGTTCTATTTATCCCAGCATTAATATTGGTTATATTGGCATCATAATCATGGAAGATAAAAATTATAAGAAAGGTGTTGCCCACGAGTTTGGTCTAGATGTACCTAGAGATTATAAAAAAGCCTTAGAGTATTATAAACTAGCTACAGAGGAAACACCTCATGCAAGAAGGAAAATTAAATATAGCAACTTTTCTATAGTCGAAACTATTATACTTTTAGTTATATTAATTACCGGAATTATCGTTGATTCTTTAATGACATTTCCTTGGGTAGGACTATTTATTATAGGAATGGGATTTACTATAGTATCGATCTTCTATTTAAAAAAATATTGGATTTTAAATGGTTATGCATACATTTTAAACATATCAATATTTTTCATTGGATTAGGCTTAATAACGCCTTATAGCGTCATTAAACCATATTTAAACGGTATTACATGGATACCTGTTGTATTACTGTTTTCGGTATCTCTGTTTTTTGCTTTTAGTACTTTAATTTTATTTTTTATTGATAAAAATAAAATTTATTTAGCGGCGTCAATTATTTCATTTTTGCTGTTAATAGGGACGATAGTATCATTTAATATTGATACGCCAGATAAACTTTATTCGTTTGTAAAAGTGGAAGATGGTATTGAAATTACAGGTTACAGACAAAATGCAACTAAAATTAAAATACCTAATAAGATTAATGGTTATGATGTCGTTTCCATTGCAAATGAAGCATTTGCAGAAAGACAATTTGAAGAAGTTATTTTAAATAGTAATTTAAAAAGAATCGGGGCTAACGCCTTTAAAAATAATCGTGTTTTAACGTCTATAGAAATCCCTGATGGTGTAACGTTATACTACGGAGTATTCGCGGGTAATCATTCACTTGTTGATGTTAAATTACCAAGTGATCTAGAAGTAATACCAATTTCATTATTTGAAGGTTGTATATCACTTGAAACAATTGATATTCCCAACTCAGTAACTACTATATACCATAAAGCTTTTAGACAAACTAAATTAAAAAATATTGATATTCCCAATAGTGTTCAAATTATTGGAAATAACGTATTTACTGAAACACAAATTAAAGAACTTAATTTACCAGAAGAGTTAATATATTTAGGAACATTATCTGGAATGTCTTATTTAGAGACATTTAATTTTCCTAAAAATATGACTGAAATTCCTGCTAGGTTCTTAGAAAGTAATAAAACTATTAAACATCTTGAAATTCCAGAAAGAATTACTCATATTGGAGAATATGCATTTACAAATACTAATATTGAAACATTAATAATACCTAATACAACAACATTTGATGAAGGATTATTTTTTCAATCTAAACAGTTAAAAGCATTTACTATTCCAAGCTCAATGACAAGCATTCCAAAGAATACTTTTGCATTTAGCGGACTTGAAACTATACATATCCCAAGCACTATTAATTATATTGGTATTAACGCTTTTGGATATGCTAGAAACCTGCATACAGTAACGTTTGAAGAAGGGGTTAAATCAATTGAATCAGGAGCATTTATGTTCACTGAGTCATTAAGAGAAATAACCATTCCTGAAAGTGTAATTACATTAGGAAGCGAAATGTTTAAGGGTGCTTCAAAATTGGAAAGAGTCACTGTCCCATCGCATACTATAGCGATTCCAGATAGATTCTTGGAAGATGCATATTCAATGAAATATTTTAACTTTGCAAACTCAATTAAAACTATTGGGGCATCAAGTTTTAAAAATAATGCATTTACAAGTGTTACATTACCTGAATCATTACAAGTTATTGATGATTATGCTTTCTTTGGAAATAAGCAACTTCAAAATATAACATTTAATAATAATTTACGTGTTATTAAAACCCATAGTTTTGGATCAAACACATCACTTAAGGTATTAGATTTCCCTATATCATTAATTTCTATTGATGATTATAGTTTTAATGGTTGTTCAAATATTGAAACTATATATCTAAAACAAAATGTAGAGATCGTAGGTTATTGGGCATTTAAAACTAATAAGACAATGACTGTTTATATCATATGTAATCCGTATCATTCTAATTGGTCACTATATTGGAATCCTTACGGAGCTACCGTTATAATTCAATAAACCACTAAAAGTACCCTTTTTATTAGGGTATTTTTTATTATATTTAGCTATCTTATATTTTTTCTAAAAAGCCTTTATAATAGATAATATCTAATAATTATTGTATAATTATTATGGCCTGTAAGGAGGAATATTATGCATAAATTAGAAATTAAAAACTTTAGTGTCAAAATTGAAGACAAGCAAATATTAAAAAATGTTAACCTAACAATAAATTCTGGTGAAGTTCATGCAATTATGGGTCCTAATGGAACTGGTAAATCAACATTAGCTAGTGCCATTATGGGAGCTCCACAATATGAAGTAACTTCAGGAGAAGTTTTATTAGATGGTGTAAACATATTAGAAATGCCAGTTGATGAAAGAGCTAGACTTGGTATCTTTTTAGCAATGCAAAATCCTGTAGAGGTTCCAGGAGTAACTAACTCTACATTTATGAGAGAAGCTTTATCAGCTAAATTAGGAAAAAGAGTTAATTTAATTGATTTTGCATTGGATTATGAAGATAAATCCAAAGAATTAGAAATGAGACCTGATCTACCACATAGATATTTAAATCAAGGATTCAGTGGTGGTGAAAAAAAGCGTAATGAAGTTTTACAGTTAAAAGTATTACAACCTAAATTTGCCATGTTAGATGAAATTGATTCGGGTTTAGACGTCGATGCTTTAAGAATTGTTGGGACAAACATTCAAGAAATGGTTGGACCAAATATGGGTGTTTTATTAATTACTCATTATCAAAGAATCCTAGATTATATTAAACCTACATATGTACATGTTATTGTAGGTGGAACTATTGTTAAAACTGGTGGACTAGAAATTATTAAAGAAATTGAACAAAACGGATATCAAAATTTTACTGGTGAAGAGAAATGATTAAAAAGCATGAATTAAAATCACATATTAAAGATGAGGTGATTTTAATTTCTACAGAAAATGAAGAAATTAATTTTTTAGCAAATTCATCAAATCATGTGGTTTTAGATATTGAAAAAGAAGTTAATAATATTCAAATTAATGTTAAAGAAAACGCACATATCAAAGTGCTTCTTTTAAGTTTTAATAATGAAAAGAAAAATATTAATATTACATGTGATCTTGAAAGATATTCATCCCTTCATCTTGTTTTAGGATTTCAAAACAATGAAACTAATATAAATACTTTAGTAAATTTAAATGGTGAAGGATCAAGTTCGGAAATAAACTCATTAATTATTAGTAGAAATGATAATAGGCAAACCGCTCATTATAAAATAATTAATAATGCTGTTCATACTAGTGGTGATATTAATGCAATTGGAATTGCAAGTGATAATTCAAAATTAGTTATTGATGGTGTTGGAAAAATTAATAAAGGAATGCATCATTCACATAATCACCAAATCTTACAAGGTATCAATTTAGATAACTCTAAGATAACAATGAATCCTTATTTATTAATTGATGAACACGATGTTATCGCTGGTCACGGAGCTACTATCGGACAAATCGATGAAGATATTTTATATTATATGATGAGTCGTGGTCTAACTAAAGAGGCGGCTAAGGATTTATATATTAAAGGGGTTGTTGAACCTTTTATTGACGAAATATTTAATAAAGATTTATGTAAGAAGTTCAATTACCACTTATGGGGTGATCACGAATGAATATTGAAAAAATAAGAAAAGAGTTTAGCTTTTTTAAAGCTAATCCTAAAACACATTATCTTGATAGTGCTGCTACAGCATTAAAATATGATAAAGCTATTAAAGTGATGACTGATTACTATTTAGAATCTGGTGTTAATATTCACAGAGGTAGTTATAAACTATCTTATTTAGCAACAAAGGCTTATGAAGAAGCTAGAGAGACTGTTGCTAAATTTATTAATGCTAATAGTGATGAAATAGTATTTACTAAAGGTGCTACTCAAGCACTAAATTTAGTTGCTAATTCAGCAAACATTTTAGTTGGTGAAAATGAAGAGGTTATTACTACAGAGCAAGAACATAATTCTTCAGTTTTACCTTGGTTAGATAAAGCAAATGAATTAGGATTTGAAGTTAAATATATTCCTCTTAATGAAGAATACAGAGTTACTGTTCAAAACTTTAAAAAAGTTTTAAAGGATAAAACTAAAGTTGTAGTTATTAATCATGTATCAAATGTTTTAGGTTATATTAATCCTATTAAAGAAATTACCAAGCTTGCTCATGAAAAAGGAGCTATAGTTATTTTAGATGCTGCTCAATCAGTAGCTAACGTTAAAATTGATGTTAAAGATTTAAATGTTGATTTTTTAGCATTTTCAGGTCATAAAATTTTCGGACCTAACGGTATTGGAGTTTTATACGGAAAAAAAGAACTGTTAAGAAAACTTCATGTTTATGAAGTTGGTGGTGAAATGGTTGCTAAAGCAAGTAAAGATAATATTATATATCAAGATGTGCCATTTAAATTTGAAGCTGGAACTCCACCAATTGCTGAAGCATTAGGACTTGCAGAAGCTATTAGATTTATAGAATCATTAAATTATGATGAAGTTACAGATCATATAAGAAAATTAAAAGCGAAAGCAGTAGCAGAACTTTCAAAAATTGAAGGAGTAACTATTTATAATCCGAAATCAGATTTTGGTGTTATCTCATTTAATATCGATGGTGTTCATCCACATGATGTTTCATCGGTTTTTGATGAATATAATGTGTGCATTAGATCTGGACATCATTGTGCATCATTATTAACAGAAGTTTTAGGAACTCCTGGTGGAACAGTTAGAGCATCTATTAGCATTTATAATGATGAAGCAGATATCAATGCATTAATAGAAGCTACTAAAAAAGCAGTAAGCTTTTTTGGAGGATATTTAAAATGAAAATAGAAGATTTATATAGAGATATAATTATGGAACACTATAAAAACCCTAGAAACAAAGGGCTTTTAGAAAATGATAAATATAAAAAAGTTAACTTACTAAATCCAAGTTGTGGCGATGATGTTACTATTCAAGTTTTAGCTGAAGACAAAAAGATTAAAGACATTCGTCATGATGGGCATGGATGTTCTATTTGTTGTTCTAGTGCTAGTGTTATGAGTGAAACACTAATTAATAAAACGACAGAAGAAGCTCAAAATATAATTGATGAATATATGGTAATGTTAACTGGAAAAGAATATAATAAAAATATTCTAAAAGGCGAAGCGATTGCCTATACTGGTGTATCAAAATTCCCTGCAAGAATTAGATGCGCTTCGATTGCTTGGAAAGCAATGGAAGAAGCATTATCGGAGGCCCAAAATGACTGATAGAGATAAAAAAATAAAAGCGATACAAGAGGATTATGAATATGGTTTCGAAACGGAAACTGACGTCATTTTAGAAACTGGAAAAGGTCTAAATGAAGATGTAATTAGACAAATATCAGCAGCTAAAGATGAACCAGAATGGATGCTTGAATATCGCTTAGAAAGTTACAAAATATTTAAAGAAAAAACAAATCCTAAATGGGGTCCAGACTTATCAAATATTAACTTTGATGACTTTACATATTTCGTTAGAAATATTGATGGAGTTAAAAACAGTTGGGATGACGTTCCAGAAGAAATTAAAACCACTTTTGAGCGTCTTGGAATTCCTCAAGCGGAAAGAGAATATTTAGCTGGAGTATCTACTCAATTTGAATCAGAAGTTGTTTATCATAGTACTCAAACCGAATTAGATGAAGCGGGTATTATTTATCTAGATACTGATTCTGCATTAAAAAAATATCCAGAAATATTTAAAAAGTATTTTGGAACTGTAGTACCGAATCATGATAACAAATATGCTGCACTTAATGGTGCAGTATGGAGTGGTGGCTCATTTATTTATGTTCCCAAAGGAGCTAAAATATCTAAACCTATTCAATCTTATTTTAGAATGAACTCTAATCAATTAGGACAGTTTGAAAGAACTTTAATAATAGTTGAAGAGGGCGCTGAGATAAATTATATTGAAGGTTGTACGGCACCTACTTATTCAAAAGATTCCCTTCATGCTGCTGTTGTAGAAGTAATTGTCCATAAAGATGCAAATTGTAGATATACAACAATTCAAAATTGGTCAAGTAACGTTTTAAACTTAGTTACAAAAAGAGCTCATGTTTATCAAAACGGATTAATGGAGTGGATTGATGGTAATATGGGATCATCAATTAATATGAAGTACCCAGCATGTCTATTACTTGAACCTTACGCTAAAGGAAATATGATATCAATTGCAGTAGCTGGTAAAAATCAAAATCAAGATGCTGGAGCTAAGATGATTCATCTAGCGCCACATACCTCATCAAATATTATTTCTAAATCTATTAGTCATAGTGGTGGTACTGTTAATTACAGAGGTAAAGTATTTATTGCTGAAAATGCACTTCATTCTAAATCACATATTGAATGTGACACTATTATTTTAGATAAGGATTCATATAGTGACACTATCCCAATTAACATAGTTCAAAACTCAGAATCAACTATTGAACATGAAGCAACAGTATCAAAAATTAGTGAAGATCAATTATTTTATTTAATGAGTCGAGGATTAACCGAAGAACAAGCGACAGAAATGATATTAATGGGGTTCATTGAGCCGTTTGCTAGAGAACTACCAATGGAGTACGCTGTTGAATTAAACCATTTAATAAAGATGGAAATGGAAGGTTCAATTGGTTAGTAATAGGTGATAAGTTATGTATCAATATTTTATCTTACAATCTAAGAAAAATATCAAAAAAGAAAAGGATATGCTACTATCCCTTTTCAGTGAGGTTGTAGAT
>DUQW01000046.1 GCA_012837585.1 Acholeplasmataceae bacterium | reverse complement strand
CACTAGTGATCCTAGTACAATTCTAATAATTTTAGCTTTCATAACTTCATCCTCAATTCATTTTTATTTTACATCTTTATTTTAATATATCACATCAAATCTAGTTAATCAATAAATGACTCAAACTATGTTTGAAAGAAATAACAGTAGCAAATTATGCCACTTTTATTATCTAACATATTGTGATAATTTTTATATTATCTATCTCGTGATACGTATGAACCGTCTTGAGTACTAACGATAATTCTTTCACCTTGTTCAACAAATAATGGAACTTTAACAAGTAATCCAGTTTGAACATATGCATCTTTCATCGCAGATGTTTTAGTATCTCCTCTAACTGCTGGTTCTGTTTCAGTAACTTCTAGTGATACTTTTTCTGGTAAAACAATCCCAATAACTTCATGGCCATCATAAACCATTAAGCTAACATCAATTCCTTCATATAAGAAGTTTGATTCAAATGCGATTTGTTCTCTAGGTAATTCGATTTGTTCATATGTTTCCATATTCATAAATACGAAACTATCTCCCATTGCGTATAAAAATTGGTTAGGAATCTTATCAATTTGAGCTCTTTCAACTTTTTCACCAGCAGGAAAAGTAACGTCAACGACGCCGCCAGTTCTTAAGTTTCTTAATTTTGTTCTTACGAATGCCGCACCTTTTCCTGGTTTAACGTGTAAGAATTCGATAATTGAATAAATATTGTCTTGATAAACGATAGTTTGTCCGTTTCTAAAATCAGCTGTTGTAATCATATTATTACCCTCTTTCCATACTAATTATAACTAATTTTTATTAATTGATGAAATCAAATAATCAATTCCTTCAAAATAACTTACTTCTTTCTTCCCGTAGAAGACTTTATCAACGACATCTTTGATAAAATCAACTCGTCTAAATTCTTCTCTTTCTAAATAATTAGAAAGATGAACACTTACTTTTGGTATATCTAATATTTCAAGTGCGTCTCTGATTGCCACACTTGTATGAGTATACCCGCCAGCATTAATGATTAATCCGTCAAAAGTTTGTCCCATTTGAATTTTATCAATGAGATCTCCTTCATGATTTGATTGATAAAATTCAAAATCAACTCCTGGATATAAAGTTTTTATTAAATCATTTAATTTGTCTAAAGTTAGCTTCCCGTAATGTTTCAAATCGCGTTTACCTAACATATTTAAATTAGGACCATTAATAACTAATATTTTCATAATATTTAATCACCTCATCCGCAACCTCATCATTACTTTTTGAAGTAACGTCTACTACATAATCGGCAAAATCTAAATATTTTGCCGCTCTTTTTTCATATAATTTTTCAATACCACTTTCTTTTAATAGTGGTCTTGAATTAATATCATCTTTGCTAAAGATTAAATCTTTGGGATCCACTTTTAAATAAACTACAACACCGTGAAATAGCCTTTTATTTTCTTTTCTTTCAACTATTCCACCGCCGCAAGCGATAACTCCCTCTAACTCGTCGGTTAATCCTAAAATTTCAGTTTCGACATTTCTAAAATGAGACTCACCAAACTTTTCAATAATTTCTTTTGGTGTCATATTTTCTTCTAATTCAATTAGTTTATCAGTATCATGAAATTCTAAATTAAGTATTTTTGAAATAATTTTTCCAATTGTTGATTTACCAACACCTGGTAGTCCAATTAAATAAATTCTCATTTTTCTAAAAACTCCTTAATTACATTAATTACATCACTTACTAATGTATCAGATAGTGGATTTAATAAAACTGGCGAAAATTGATTTAGAAAATATGTTTTTTGACGTTTTGAAAATTTATAAGTTACACTGACAATTTTATCTATCGCTTCTTCAAGTGTCATCTTGCCGTCAAGATATTCGTTAATTTCACGGTAACCAATAATATCGTATAAATAAATGTCTTTTTCTCTTAAAGATTTTACTTCATCAATAAATCCCGCTTCAATCATTTTTAAAACACGAGTAATCATTAAATCTTTTTGTTTATTTCTTGGCATATCCAAATATAAAATTAAGATATCATAAAGTGGTTCGTTACCACTTTGTTTTTTTGATGGTAACTCATCATTTAATATCATATTATAAGCTCTATCAACTCGTCTTGGATTTTCAAAGTCTATTTTTAATGTTGGATCTTTTTTCTTAATTAGTTTTATCTTTTCTTCTTGCGATATATCATGTGATTTAATCTCTTCATCACTAAACTCATAATTATATAAACTTGACTTAATATAAAAGCCGCTACCACCAACAATAAATGGATAATCAATTTTTTCAATTAACTCTCTTACATCCTTTTGATAGTCATAAACAGTATAATTTACAGTTGGCATAACATATGATAAAAGATGATGTTTAACTCCGTCAGCTTCTTCAGGAGTTATCTTAGCAGAGCCAATATCTAGATATTTATAAATAGCGACAGAGTCGCCATTTATTACATCAAAATTAAAATGTTTCGCTATTTTAATACTTAAGCTTGTTTTGCCTGATGCGGTTGGTCCCGCAAGTACAATTACCTTTTTCATTAGACCACTCGCTTAAATAATTTTTCAATATCATAATGACTTAATAAAATTAAAGTTGGTCTTCCGTGAGGGCATGTATACGGAAATTCAGCATTTCCTAAATCTTCAATTAACTTTAATACTTCTTTAGTTGATAATTGATGATTGGCTTTAATTGATGCCTTACAGCTCATCGATTTAGCCATATTATCACGGTACTCTGATAAACTTACTTTTTTATTAAGTGATAACTGTTCTATTAGATATATAACGGCTTCATTATATTCATCGCTTCTAATCCAAGTTGGAGCCCCAATTAGATGATTATTCGAATCAAATTTAAACCCAAATTCAAATAATTTATCCTTAAAAGTTTCGACTTGTTCTAACTCTCGAGTTGAGAGTTCTAATTCATAAGGGATTAATAAATCGGTTGTGACAAGTTCAATATCACCTAATTTACGGTGATAATATTCATATCTTACTCTTTCTTCTGCTGCGTGTTGATCAAGTAGATATAAACCATCTTGGTTTTGGAATAATAAGTAAGTTCCCGCAAGAGTTCCAATATAATCAAACTGAGGTAATTTTACTTTGTGTTCTTCAATTTGTTTTAGTTCTTCTTCCATAAATGAAAGATCAAAAGATTCTTGCAAGTACGATTCTCTTACTTCTTGTCTTTTTGGAAAAGTTACTTCACTTTGAGTTGGAATAACATGTGGTTTACTGGTTAATTTTTCTTTAATCGAACGTTCAATTAAATCAGATAAGAAATATTCGTTAACCATCTTTACTTCTAATTTTTGAGGATGAACATTTACATCAACTAAACTTTCATCCATATATATTTTAACAATCGCAATTGGATAACGGCCAGTCATAATTTTACCGCTAAAACCTTTAATAACCGCTTCTTTTAATAAATAGTTTTGGATATAGCGATTGTTAATAAAGATATTAATATCTCGTTTATTGGTTCTAGTAAATTGATGAGATAGTAAAATAAAATCAATTTTGATTTTTTGTTGTTCAACTGAAAAACTAGTTAAATTATTAGTAAGTCCAGCCCCGTAAACACTTGAAACAATTGAATAAGGATCATCTTGACCAAAAGTTTTTCTAAGTGACTTATTATCTATAATTAACTCCATTCTAATATGAGGGTTTGTAATAGCTAATCTTTCAAAAGTTTCGGTAATCGCCAAAATCTCAGCTCTTTCACTTTTCATATATTTAAAGCGAGCTGGGGTATTATAAAATAAGTTTTCAACAGTTACTACTGTCCCTTGGTTCATACTAGATGCACCTTCTGATACAAAATGTCCAGCTTCAAATATTACTTCATGACCAGTTTTACCCGCTTGTCTTGAAGCAATAGTAGTTTTAGATACTGAAGCAATTGCCGGAATTGCTTCACCACGGAAACCTAAACTATTAATTGATAATAAATCATCTTCACTATAGATTTTCGAAGTTGCATGACGATAAAAAGCCATCTTTAGATCGCTTTTATCCATCCCAATTCCGTCATCGGTGACTTTTATTAATTTCATTCCAAATTCCAAAATTTCAACAGTGATTGATGTGGCTTTGGCATCAATTGAGTTTTCAATTAACTCTTTAACTATCGATGCTGGTCTTTCAACGACCTCGCCAGCGGCAATCATATTGGCAATTTTTTCATCTAACGGTTTAATAATTCCCATAATGCTACCTATTCTTTAACTTATCTTGAATATTCTTTAAGAAAATTAACGCCTCAATTGGTGTCATTTGATTAAAATCAACATATTTAATTTCATCTAATACTTGTTGGGTGTATGAATCAACTACGTTAATTTCTTCTTCTTTTAAGACATCTTCATAATTAAAAATATCAATTTCAACTTGATTTTCTTTTGATTCAAGTTTCTTTAAAATTTGATTGCTTCTTTTTAGTAGTGTTGGCGGAAGTCCCGCTAACGCTGCTACTTGAAGACCGTATGAACGGTCTGATTTTCCTTTTTCAATTTGATATAGGAAAATCATCTTATCATTTTCTTCTTTAGCCTTAACATGTAAATTGGAAAGTCTTCTAAGTGATTCTTCTAATTGAGTTAATTCATGATAGTGAGTTGAAAATAATGTTTGAGCTTTAATTTTCTCATGAATATATTCAATGATTCCTTGAGCTAGTGCCATACCATCATAAGTTGCGGTACCTCGACCAATTTCGTCAAATAAAATTAGTGAGTTTTCATCAGCTAATCTTAAAGCTTCGTTTGATTCAACCATTTCCACCATGAATGTTGACTTACCACCACTAATATCATCTGATGAACCAATACGAGTAAATATCGCATTATAAAGTGGCAATTTCGCTGATTTAGCCGGAACAAACGAACCAACTTGAGCTAAATAAACAATAACCGCAAACATGCGCATATATGTTGATTTACCACTCATATTTGGTCCGGTAATTAAAAATATTTCGCCTTTATTCATAATAATATTGTTTTTGACATAGGTAGTCATTTTTTCTACAACAGGGTGACGACCTTCAATAATTTCAACTTTTCTGTCATCAGAAATAGTTGGCCTTACATAATCATTTTGAAGGGCAACTTCACTTAATGATTGATATACGTCAATTAAAGCAATATTATTACAAAGTGTCTGAAGAGTCGATGTATACGGTTTAATTTCGTTTCTAATTTGAACGAATAACTCATATTCTAAATTAACCGCTCTTTCATTAGCGTTTAAAATTTTAGTTTCCATTTCTTTTAACTCAGGATTTATAAATCTTTCTGAGTTAACTAAAGTTTGTCTGCGTTCATAGCCGTAATCATCACTAACAAGTGATAAATTACCTTTTGTAATTTCAATATAGTAACCGTGAACACGGTTATAACCGACACGTAAGTTTTTAATTCCCGTTTTTTCTCTTTCACGTGCTTCGAATTCTTCAAGCCACTCTTCACCATGTGATTGTAAGAATTTGATATCATCTAATTCTTTATTAAATCCTTCTTTAATAATTCCGCCCTCTTTAATTACAAGTGGTGGGTTATCATCAATCGATCTAGCAATCAAACTTGCAATCTCATCATGAGTGTCAAGTTTATTGGAAAGATTTTCTAATATTGGACTGTTAAACTTCTTTAAGATTTCTTTAACAAGTGGTACTTGTTCAAGAGATTTACCCAAATTATATAAATCTCTTGGGTTAGCATTACTAGTTGAAATTCTACCTACAATACGATTAATATCATAGATATAACGTAGGGCTTCTTTAATTTCTTCTTGTAACCTTAAATTTGAAAAAGCTTCAATATGATCATATCTTTCTTCAAGTTTAACTTGATTACGGATAGGATGATTAAGCCAATATCTAAGCATTCTTGAGCCCATTGCGGTACTTGTTTTATCAAGCCAGTAAATTAGTGTTGTCTTTGGATTAAATGTATTTGATTCAAAGATTTCTAAGTGTCTTTTAACTAGATAGTCGACTCTAACTACTTCATCTTTAAAACGAATATTAAAAGGCATTAGATGAACTAATGGTGTTTTTTGCATTTCGTTTAAATAGTTAATGAGTAAGCTAGCAAGACGCTTTGATTCAAGATCCAAATCATTTACTAATTTATTATTTAATAAATCTAAATTTGAATAATAATTAATAATGATTTGATTATCTTTTAAGAAATTAATTAAATCTAAATCGTATTCACTTGATAAAACAACCTCTTTAATTTCAAGTGATAAAACTAAATCTTTAACCTCTTTTTTCTCTAATCCTTTAACTAAATAACTCTCCCCTGTTGAAATATCAATATATGCTAGCATATATCCAATCTCACCTAAGGTGATAGCTGCTATATAATTATTCTTTCTTTCATTTAAAATACCCTCATCAATGACTTGACCAGGACTAATAACTTTTACTACTTCACGTTCAACTAAACCTTGACCAGGAGGTGAGGTTTGTTCAACTATCGCTACTTTAAAACCCTTATTAATTAATTTTTCTAAATACGGATTAACCGCATGATGAGGAACGCCGCACATTGGAATATCCTCACCAGCTGAGCGTTTAGTAAGTGAGATTTCTAATACTTTTGATGCAATTATTGCATCATCAAAGAATAATTCGTAAAAGTCACCTAATCTAAAAAAGACTAACGCATCAGCGTAGTCTTCTTTAATCGTTAAATATTGTTCAATCATTGGGGTATATTTTACTTTTTTACTCATATGTCCCCCTTAGTGCTTAAAATTAAAATACTCCACCGCGTAAATAATTAATTAATAAGAAGATAACTACTCCTAATAAAATAATCGCAATTACCCAAGATACAGCTACGAAAATATCGTCAGCTTCAGTTCTTGGCTTACCTTGTACATCTGCTTGGTCATTAGAAACAGCTTCTTCAGCTTTAGGTACGGTAGCCATGAAGTCTTGATAATCTTTCTTAGCGTGTTTCTTATCTGAATAGAATCCTGCAGTATTAACAAAGATTGGTTCTTTTGAAGGAACTTCTTCAACTACTTCATTAAACGCATCACATACTTCAACGTGATCTGATAATAATTTACGTAAGAACTTAATTTCTTCTAAAACTTCAGTGTAATCGTCTTCAAATTCTTCAACTGGTTCTTCGACTACTACTGGTTCTTCAACTACTTCTTCAACAACCGGTTCTTCTTCAACAATTACTGAGTCTAAAACTACTTCAGGTTCTAATTCTTGCATGTAAACTGTTGAATCTGAAGGTAAGAAATACATTTCTTTAGTTTGGCTAGCATTAGCTAAAATGTATTCAATAACTTCATCTTTTTTAAGTTCAATTGAAGCTTTAATATCATTGTCTTTAGCAAATCTTTGCATAATAACAATTGACATTTTTCTAATTTCAGCTTCTTTTTCTTCTGAAACAGGTCCGCGTTCCTTAAGTTCAGCAATAATAATATCAGCTAATTGTTCTTTTTTAAGTCTTTTTGGAACATTAACGTCATATTTTAAACCTAATTCGCGGATTTCAACTAATGTTGAACTCTTATATAAAACTGGTCTAAATTCATCTGGTGATAAGCCATCAATTTCATTTTTCTCATCATAAAATGAATCCTTTAGTGCCAAGTTATAAGATAAAATATCTTCATCTGAAAGTGATTTATAGTTATTTGATAATAAAACTAGTTTATGTAAATCAACATCAGAAACTTTCTTTTCCATCATATAGTTAAATAATTCTAACCATAATGTTTCAAGATAAGCTTTGTTTAAACTAACTGATTTATAAAACTTTAATAAGTTTTCTAATTGATACTCAGAAAATCTTGAAAACCAAGATAAACGGTATCCTAATTCATCAGCTAACTTAGCTCTTTCTTCGATTGTTTTACTTACTGGCTCCTTTAAAATTCTTTTTAAAACAGCCATTTTTAGTTTCTTAGGAACAGTTAGTCCGATGTTTTTTAAAAAATTAGAAAACTCGCTACTAGGTAGATTTGCTAACTTAGAAACTAAATCTTTCATCACATAACTTTGATTGTTAATTACGATCGTTGATTCTGTGTTTAATTTATTCATAACATTACCTCCAGTTGAATCGTATTACATACGTATTAATAATATATAATATTATTCATAAAATTTCAAGACAAAATTATTAAAATACTGAAAAAACTTGTATTAAAGCGATTTATCACAACTTTAATCAGTAATTATTGCGTTTTTTCACAATTTTTTAACGTTCATCTTGACATAATTTGCCTTGCAGTGACCAAGTCAGAGCCTTGGTTACTTTAACCTTAACAATTTGCCCAATTAATGATTTAGGGCCCTTAAAATTTATTAATTTATTATGCGGAGTATAACCCGCTAATACTTCTTCGTCTCTTTCACTTGGCCCATCGACTAATACATCAAGGACTTCATTTAAAAATCTTTCATTTCCTTTTTTAAATCCGGCATTTATAAATTCATTTAATTTAAGTAATCTTTCTTTTTTAACTTCATCTGAAACATCATCTGGAAAAGTAGCTGCCGGTGTTCCTTTTCTCTTTGAGTAAATAAAGGTATATGCTCCTTCAAAGTTAGCTTCTTTTACTAAATCTAATGTTTGATTAAAATCTTCAGTGGTTTCGTTAGGAAAGCCAACAATAATATCAGTGGTAATTGAAATTCCTTTAACATGTTCTTTTAACAAGTTAACTTTTTCCATATATACTTCCTTAGTATATTTGCGGTTCATTCTTCTTAAGATTTCATTACTTCCAGATTGAACTGGTAGGTGAAGATGCGGCATTACACTTTTTAACTCTTTCATAGCAAGAATCGTTTTTAAGTCAAGGTCACGTGGGTGACTTGTGGTAAAACGAATTCTTGGAATTCCGGTTTTATCTAAATCAAAAAGTAAATCACCTAGTGTATATTCCAAATCAATAAAATCTTTACCATAAGCATTAACGTTTTGCCCTAATAAAGTAACTTCTTGATAACCTTCGCTAACTAATTTTTTAACTTCGTCTATGATATCTTCTGGAAGTCTTGATCTTTCCTTACCACGAGTGTAAGGAACAATACAATATGTACAAAATTCATCGCATCCATACATAATATTAACCCAAGCTTTAAATTTATGATTTCTTATTTTCGGAAGGTTTTCAATAATCTCTCCTTCTTTTGAATAAACTTGGATAACTCTTTCTTTTGATAGATATGCATCATAAATATATTCAGGTAAAAGATGAATATTGTGCGTGCCAAAAACTAATCCTACAGCGTGTTGTTTTTTAAGTATTCTTTCAACAACACCTGGTTCTTGAGGCATGCAGCCAGCAAGACCAATAATTAAGTCTGGATTAGTTTTCTGATAGTGAGAAAGTCTACCGATTTCTCCCCATATCCTATTTTCTGCATTTTCTCTAATCGCACAAGTATTTAAAATAATTAAATCACTTGTTTCAGGAGAATCTGTTTTTTCAAATCCGATTTTTTCTAAAATTCCAGCCATTACTTCTGAATCAGCTTCATTAGCTTGACAGCCATAAGTTTGAATTAGATATTTTTTTCCTATACCTAAATTTAAATATTTAGGATCAAGCTCGAAATTAATATTATCTACATCACCTCTAGTACGTCTTCTGGCATCTTTAAAAGTCGGAACTAAGTGTTCTATTTTTATGTCGTCTTTTTTCATATTATTCTCCGTATATTTGAATTCGTTTTATAGTTGGCGCTTTTGATCCAAAATCTAAGATAACGCCATTTAACCAAGTTGGTCCCTCAGCTACTACATTAGGACCCGATACACCATTTAAAAATCTAGAAACAATTAAATCTGTATCAACACCAATTACTCCGTTAAGCGGTCCTGTCATTCCTACATCAGTAATATATAAAGTACCATTTGGTAATAACCTTTCATCAGCAGTTGGAATATGAGTGTGAGTTCCTAATACCGCTGAAGCAATACCATCTAGATAATGACCTAATGCAACTTTTTCTGAAGTTGCTTCAGCGTGAAAATCAACAATTGAATAATCGTGATCAACTGTTTCAATTACCCCTTTAATTTGAGTAAACGGATTTTCTAAACTGAAGTTAGAAAACGTTCTTCCTAATGCGTTAATAACTAATACTTTTTTATCGTTGTATTTAATAACTTTATACCCATTACCTTTAACATTTGAATAGTTAATTGGTCTAATGATATTAATGTTATCATCTTCAAATAAATCATAAATTTGCGTATTAGCAAATGTGTGATTACCCATCGTTAATAAATTAACGCCAGCGCTCATTAAATCTTTATAAATTTTCTTAGTAATCCCTCGACCATGAGCACTATTTTCCGCATTAATAATAATTAAATTAGGTTTATATTCAGTTTTCAGTTTTTCGATATTTTGAAGTAAAATTCGTCTTCCTGGTTCTCCGTAAATATCGCCAATAAATAAAATTTTCATACTATCACTCTTTTGAAAAAAGAGGCATTAAGCCTCTCATTTTGCAATATCTGTTGCGCGTGTTTCGCGAATAACTGTAACTTTGATTGTCCCTGGATAGGCCATTTGTTGTTCAATTCTTTCTTTAATTTCTCTTGCAACTTTAAATGCTTGTAGATCATCAATTTCATCAGGTTTAACGATAACTCTAATTTCTCTACCAGCTTGAATTGCATATGATTTTTCAACACCTTCAATATCGTTAGAGATATTTTCAAGTTGTTGTAATCTTTTAATGTAATTTTCAACAGATTCATTTCTTGCACCAGGTCTTGCCGCACTTAGTGCGTCAGCTGCTGCAACTAAAACACCAATAACAGTAGTTGGTTCTTGATCACCGTGATGTGAAGCAATTGCATCAATTACTTCTTTAGGTTCACGATAACGTGTTGCTAAGTTAATACCTATATCAACATGACTTCCTTCTACTTCGTGGTCAATTGCTTTTCCAATATCGTGAAGTAATCCAGCACGTCTTGCAATAATTTCATCTTCACCTAGTTCAGCAGCTAATTTACCTGCTAAAAAAGCAACCTCAATTGAATGTTTTAATACGTTTTGGCCGTAACTTGTTCTAAAGTTTAGGCGACCTAACATTTTAATAATTTCTAAGTGAATACGGCCAATACCTAATCTGAAGACTGCATCTTCTCCAGCCTCATGAATATAAGTTTCAACTTCTTCACGGCTCTTTTCAACAACTTCTTCAATTCTTCCTGGATGAATTCTTCCATCTTGGACTAATTTAGTAAGTGCTCTTCGTGCGATTTCTCTTCTTACTGGGTCAAAACCGCTAAGTACTACTGCATCTGGAGTATCATCGATAATTAAATCGACACCAGTTAATGCCTCTAAGGTGCGGATATTACGACCCTCACGGCCAATAATACGACCTTTCATTTCATCATTTGGAATATCAACAACGGTAACTGTAGTTTCGGTTGTTGTTTCACTTGCATACTTTTGCATCGCAAGTGACATGATGTTTTTAGCTTTGTTTTTAGCTTCTAATTTAGCTTTTTCTTCTTCTTCACGAATATAAGTTGCAATTTCTAAACTTAAATTTTCGCGAACTTCATTCATAATAATCTTTTCAGCTTCTTCTTTAGAAATTTGTGAAATCTCTATTAATTTAGCCTTTTGTTCTTTCAGTGTTTGTTCCACTTCGCTATTTAATTGTTCAAGTTGTTCTTGTCTAAGATCAATTTTTTCTTCTTTTGATAATAAGGTTTCTTCTCTGCGGTCTAAGTTACTAGTACGACGGTTTAACTGTTCTTCGCGTTGATTTAACTTATTTTCTTGTGATGCAATTTGTGATCTTCTTTCTCGAATATCTGCATCAGTTTCTCGCTTCAAATCATGAATTTCCTTTTTAGCTTCAAGGATACTTTGTTTCTTAGCTTCTTCGGCTTCTTTACGCCCTTCTTCAACAATATTTTCATACATTTCGCGGCTCTTTTTCAAACTTTTCTCGTGTTTAAGCACACGAATAAAAAATCCTACTCCGATTCCAACGATGATAGATAGCAAAATGGAGATAATTAACCAATAAGTCTCAATCATTTCTGTTTCCTCCATTTTTCTTCACTTTTCAATTTATTTTTAAGAATATAACTTCCTTTATAATCTTAATTTAATTATACCTTATTTTAGGGATTTTTGTCAATTCTTTCATATTATGTATTAAATAATACATATAATATGAGTAAATATATGTAAAATTAACTAAAAGTTATTTTAGGCTTTATTATGAGATTTTACACTGTTTTCAAGTGTTAATTGATAATTCATTTAAATTTAATTTTTACGTTAATTTTTCATTATTTAATAGTTTTTATTTTTAGTTTTGCTATAATAGATATAGATAAGGATGTGTTATGATGTCACAAGCAAGAAAAAACAAAAAATCTTTCGGAACTTTTATTATCGAATACCGAAAAATTATCGTTTTATCATTATTTTTTATAATCCTACCAATTGCGATTATTGTTGGAGTATATAGCGGCACTAAAGTTAATGGCGAAAAAGTCAAATTTGCTGCTGAAGCTGAGGTTGTAAGTACTAAAAAGTTTATGAATGTAACTGAGTTTTCTCAATTTCAATTAAATGTTGAATATACTAGATTAGCTGATTATTATGATCCTGAAGATGCTACAAAAAAACTAGGTAATAGCTATACATTTACTATTAAATATGAAAAAACCAACCAAGAAGTTAGTGATGTCGTTGTTACTACTTCTCTTGTAGCTCCATGGTCAACATATCAAGAATTTAAAGCTCCGCTTAATTTAACTGAAAGTCGTGTACAAACTTTTGTTTTTGAATTTAAAAAAATGGTTCCTTATAAACCTCTATGGTTTGTTGAAGTTAAAAACCCAATTCTTTATATGGAACTAAAATATAAAATTGCCGGATTAGAACACACTCAATATTTAATGTATGATCTAAATACTGCAAATAACGTAATTGTTTCTTAATTAAATAACTTAAAGGGATGCAAATTGCATTCCTTTTTTATTTATCTTTAAAATATATTGCAAGCCACAACCCTTTAGGACTTGTATTAATTACTCTGTGAACTTCATGAGGTTTGATTTTGATTATATCTCCTTTTATCATTTCAACTTTTCGGTCTAAAAATTCGATTATAGCTTCTCCTTCTAATAGGATAGCTACCTCTTTCCATTTTTCATCGAACCAATCAGTTGTTTGATTGGTAGATGAAATTCTTGAAATTTTTACTATTTCACTAGAAAAAATTTCATCCACAACTTCTTCTTCAACTAAATGTTTTATATCTTGATAAATATTCTCAATCATTTTTTAGCCTCCAAATAAACAAGTGTTTCCATTTCAACTGTTTGGAAAAACATTTTTATAGGTGTTACTGAAATAACTTCATAATTAGTTAATAATTTTAAATCTCTAACTAAAGTTCTCAAATTGCACGACAAGTAAATAATTTTCTCTAAACCGGATTCATTAATTAAATTAATTACTCTTTCATTAATTCCGCTTCTTGGTGGATCTATTATTAAAGCGTTCGCTTTATTTTTAACTTTATTAAATTCTTTGTTAAAATCACCATGAATAACTTCTATATTCTTAATTTTATTTAATGAAATTGATTCTTTTGCTGCTTTAACTGAATCATCATCAATTTCTATTGACAAAACATAATTAGCTCGATCAGAAATGAATTGACCAATTGATGAAATTCCAGCAAAAGCATCAATTGCTACATCGTGTTTTGTTATATAGTTTGATATTTTAATATATGTTTGTTTTGTAACTTCACGGTTTATTTGGAAAAATGAGTTTGGATATAAAACATATTTTTCTTTTCCTGAAATAGTATCAATTAAATACTCATTTTTTGAAAGTAGGACACTGACTTCACCAGTATTTCTTTTTTCTGAATCTTTATAGTTTTGATAAATTGAAATAACATTTCCTTTATTTTGTAGTGGTTTATAGACAATATCAGGAATAACCTTTTGACTTCTAGTAACAAATATAACCATCACTTGATTTAAATAATTAGATCTAATAATAACTGATGATAAATCGTGGTAATAGACCCTTTCCTTGGCGTAATATTCATTTAATTCTTTTAATATTTCATTAATAGATGGTTCCGCTAAAATAAGTTCATCTATTTTTTTGAAATCTCTTGATTTTTCTTTATAACCACCAAGTGTTAAAAATGGGATATTTTTAGCAAAAAATAAAGCTTTATTGCGATAATTAAAATATCTATTGTCAGTAATTATCTCCTCTAATTTAAAATTAGTAATACCATTACGTAAAAATGTTTGTAAGGTAATATCTTTTTGAAATTCAAGTTGAAGTTTACTATCAAGGTGAATAAGTGAATTATTATCTAAATCATCTTCATAATTACTTCTGTGTTTTGAACGTGATAATAATTCAACAACTTCACCTTCAAAAAAATTTCGTTTTTCGAAATTAATTTTAATATAAGCTTCTTCTCCGGGAAGTAAATTTTTAATAAAGCCTACTTTTTCTAAGTTTTTAACAACACCGTATCCACGATAATCAAGTTCACTACAAGTAACTTTATATTTCACATTATCACCTATCAATTTAATCATATCATTTTTTAGTTAAAAAAATACCTTCAAAGTTTAGGTTTTGATAACTTTGAAGGTATTTTGTTAAAAATTAGGTTTTAATGAAGATAGTGCGTTAGGTCTGCGTGGATTAACTACTCCGTATTTTTCACCTAATAATTTTTTTAAAGTTTTGTAATCTTCTTCATTTTTATAAACAGCTTCATTAGCGTATAGCGGAATGATTTGGTAAAACCAAACTTTTTCACCATTTTCTAGTTGAACACTATAATCTGACTTTTTAATTTCGTAAGGATAATCAAATAACAATCCTTTAAAGTTAGTACCTAGTAGTTTGCCACCTAATTGAATTGTATGTTCATATCCCAGCCAAGTTCTTTGAGCAAATGGATATTGCATGAATGCACGAAGATATGCAATTGGCCAATACCATTTTTCATCACGATCTTTTAAATCCCAATTTTTAGGAAGACAAATTAATAACTCTGCTCTTCCTACTCCTTCTTTACGAAGTGATTGTGGGATATTTCTCATCACTCTAGCTCCCATTCCCACGGTAGTTAGAGTATAGTAAGGGCGTTTTTCACTTGGTTTAGAAATTAAAATGGTGCGTTCAATATATTTAGATTTAGTTTCTCTTAGTTTTTTTTCAACTAAACCAAAAGTATTAATTATGTGATTTGTTACTGTATATAAGTCTTTTTTTGAGTATTTTTCGATTTTTGATTTAAAAAAACACATATTCTAAAACCACCCCTTTCTTCGTGTATATAAATTATACCATTTTTAAATAAAAATGCAATATCAAGACATAACTTTCTTTACATTTCGTTATATCTTGAATATCGCATTATAAAGTTATAAATTAATATACAATTAAAGTATGTTTAAGAGAATTGTAAAGACATATTGTATGAGCCTTGTTATTTTATATACTTTTGATTTTTGCTTTTAGGTTTGTCAGGTATAGTCATTTTAATTAGTCCATTTTCTAAGGCGGGATTTAAGTAACTGGCCCTTAATGTTTCTTTTGATTTTATTCCGAGGCGCGCCATTATTTCATTGGCAGATAGTGGAATATCTGGATCCATAATGTCTAATAACCTACTAACTTGATCAGAGATATTTCGTGTATCCTTTTTTAAGTTTAAATTTATTTCGCTTAATGTTTCATCTATTATTTTTAACATAAACTCAATAAATCTATCTGACTTTCCTTCCTTATTTGACATATCTATAACGCTATAATACTCATCTTGATATTTTTGAATTTGCGACTCTATAGGTATATATTCGAAAATAGGATTCCACTTAGTTAATAAAATGTTTTGCCATAATCTAGCGGTTCTTCCGTTTCCATCCATAAATGGATGAATAAATACAAGTTCATAATGAAAGATACACGATTTAATTAGTATCGGTGTATCTTGATCTTTTCTCAACCACTCAAACAAATTTTTCATTAACTGTGGAACTATACCTTCAGGTGGTGCAATAAAAATAGGAATATCCTTCTTAAATACTCCAACACCTTTCTTTCGGTAATTCCCTGCATTATCATCTATTAAATCCATTAATACTTTGTGGGCTTTTAGTAAATCCTCTTCTTGATAACCTTCAAAAGTCTTAATCATTTCATAAGCTTTATACGCGTTTTTTACTTCTTGTATTTCTTGTTTTGGTCCTAATACAGCTTTTCCACTTATTACATCACGAACTTCATCAATCGAAAGCAAGTTAGCTTCAATAGCTAATGAAGCATGAACAGACTTAATTCTAGTATTTCGTCTTAATATAGGCATTCTTTTTAACGATTGATATTGATTGATACTAGTTATTTTTTCCGTAATTGAAATTGATAAAGATAACATCTTATTACTGATCGTAAACGGAGGCTTAATCATAAAACAACCACCTCTTTTCAATATTTATTTTATCAAAATTTTATTATAATAACAATACATCTTGCTTAAATCATACTTAATATCTTGCTTAATATACAAAAAAGCAACCCGTCAAGTGGTTGCTTTTAATTATTATTTTATCGGTAATAATATGGTTCCCAAACTATTCCGGTACCACATATTTCTCTAAAGGCATTGGCTGCTTTAGCGAATATTTTTTCTGGATAAGCGTTATCTCCAATTGATGTTTTTACTGATCCGTCACTGTATTCAATTGTTAAAACCCATCCTCCACCATCGATTATTAAGTCATTTGGTTTATATTCATCCTTTAATTTAAATAACCCACAAGTATATAACTTATCAATTAATATTTTTTCTTCTTCATCAGTAAATGTTTTAAATAAAATTGTTTCTGTTTTATATTCTTCTAAACCTGGTGTTGGACCATATTTTATCCTATTAATTGTATTTTCATTAAAATCAAAGCCATATGTGGTATACATACCTCCCATATAATTGGTTGATTTAAATGATAGTTTATCAATCGGTGTTCCTTTATACTCTTTTATTTTTGAACAACCAACTAAAGATAATATTAAAAGAGCTATTAATAATATCTTCTTTTTCATAATCTTATACCGTTACTAAGACTCCAATAAAAATAGGAAGTTTAGTTTGATTATCAATAATCATATATACAAATGGTCTATCTAACTTAATTATTTTTTCAGAAAATGGATCAACTGCTGTTTCCTTCATACCTATTTTAGTTACTGCTGCCGCTTTAGTTCCCTTTTCATCAACTGAAATATATGTTTTATGCAAAACATCACCAATAAAAATATTTCCTGCGCTTGATTTGCCCATCTTTGAAAAATCAGCTGACATCGGGTCAAAAGCATCATTTATTCCAAGTTTTTGTAATAAGTCACTCATCTCTATTTCATAACTATAACTAAATTTTGGAGTGAATGCTGTTACCTCAGTTCTTTCATAATTATTAAGAGTATTTGTTAATGATTCTTTAGTTAGTAAATTAATATATTCATAAATACTTACACCTTCATTTGGTAAAAGTGCAGCAAAACTATATTTTTCATCTTTATATGGTCTAATAAAACCTTTGGCATAATCATCAAAAATATAATCTATTTCATTTGATTTCATCATTGTTACATCTTTTAAATCCCCGTTGATATCAGTAAACTTATTAGGATTGACATCATCTTTTTTATATGGGATATTCCATTTAGCATCAAAGACTATCGCATTAATTAAAAACATAATATGATCTGGATCAATTTTATCCAATATCTTTTTAATCATGCCATCGGTATTTTTATCTACCCAATTATTAATATCGCTTAATGTAGTATCATCAAATGGTGATTTATATAACTCGGCGTCATAGTAATTAACTGTTTTTTGTAAAAAGCTATCATAAACTTTTAATCTTTCTTCTTGGTCACGATACCAAATTGAATTAGCGATGTTTAGCTTATAATTACTTCCTGATGGTAGTGAGTTTACATATGTATAAAGATATTCATTTAAATCATCCATGGTAATGCCGCCACCTAGAAACTCTTCCATCTGGCTTTTAGTGACGCCATCTGCACCGTTACCGGTCATTGCTAATGCTAACGCGACAGATAGTGGTGAAATCAATACATTTTCATTTAAGCTTTCATTAACACTTTCTTTAAAAAGATTAAGTGAAAGCGAAAATTGTGAATCAAGAAAAGTTTGATTTAATACTTTGCCACTTACCTTTTCGGCAACTACTCCAGATAATAAGTTTTTAGATTTAATTTGTTTTCTACATCCCATTAAGAATATCATAAATACAAAAAGTAATAATACCCCTGTTAATAATCTAATCGACTTTCTCATTTTATTTATCT
>DUQW01000045.1 GCA_012837585.1 Acholeplasmataceae bacterium | reverse complement strand
TTGTTTAGGTGATAATTATGAAATGGACATTATTTGAGTTAGAAAAATTAAATCAAATTGATGAAACCATTCATCATTATGAAGTTCCTGATGGGTATGATGATCTATTATCAATTACTAATATTAAGGTAACTGGTAATGTAAATACCCTACCTGAAGGATTTGAATTTATCCTAACAGTAAAAGCCGATTTACTAATGGCTTGTGCGTATTCAGCAAGAGAAGTTCATGTTCCACTAAGTTTTGAAATGGACTTATTATTTGGTAATAATGAAGATGCTGATTATGAACTTACTAATCCATTAGAACTAGATGAAATTATTTTAGGTAATATTTTAGTAGAAAAACCATTTAGAGTAATTCATCCAGAAGAAAAAAATCGTAAATTTGAAGTAGAAAAAGAGCCGCATCCAGCTTTTGCTGAACTAGCGGACTTAGTAAAAGAAGAATAAAGGAGGGATTGTAGATGGCAGTTCCATTTCGTAGAACCGGTAAAACTGCGAAGAGAAAAAGAAGAACACACCAAAAGCTTAGAAAACCAGCTTTAGTTACGTGTCCACAAACCGGAGAATTTACATTGCCACATAGAGTAACACCAAATAGTGGTTACTACAAAGGGCAACAAGTATTAACTAAAAAAGAAAAAGAAGACTAATTAGTTAATAAAAGAAAAGGTGCGAGAAGCACCTTTTTCTTTTGATCAAAAATTAAAGATAATTTTGGAGCTTTTGGTGTAATAAGAAAAATCGTTATCTCAGGAATTACATTTGAGTATAATAGTGCAAATGATATTCTTGTATGGATTAATGAATAAAACTAAGTAAAAAATTATTTAAACATCGAATTATATTTGAATGTATTTATTTTTTCAGTATATGATAAAATAAATGTATGAAACATGAATCTGTATTATTAAATGAATGTATTGAAAACCTAAATATTAAACCAAATGGCATTTATGTAGATGCAACATTAGGCGGAGCCGGACATAGTCTTGAAATAGTTAAAAGATTATCATCCGGTCTTTTAGTTGGCTTTGATCAAGATGAGTTTGCAATTCAATATGCGACTAACAGATTAAAAGATTATAATAATTTTAAGATAGTTAAATCTAACTTTAGAAATCTAACAGAAGAACTAAGTAAATTGGGTATCAACAAAATAGATGGTATCTTATTTGATTTGGGATTATCTTCATTTCAAATTGATGATAGAAAAAGAGGTTTTTCATATTTAAATAACTATGAACTAGATATGAGAATGGATCAAGATTTAGAAGTTTCAGCGAAAGATATTTTAAACAATTATTCATTAGAAGATTTAACTAGAATTTTTAGAGATTACGGTGAAGAAAAAAATGCTTATCAAATCGCTAGAAAAATTGTTGATAGAAGACCAATTACGATGACTAGTGAATTAGTAAAGATTACCGATGAAGTTAACTATAAAGTTAAGGGGCATTCAGCTAAAAGAGTCTTTCAAGCCTTAAGAATTGAAGTTAATGAAGAATTAGATGTTTTGCATGAAGCATTAGCTCAATTAAATGATCTTTTAAACCCTGGTGGAAGAATCGTTATTATTACCTTTCACTCACTAGAAGATCGCATTGTAAAACATTATTTTAAAGAAAACTCGGAAGTTGAAATTATTAAAGGAATGCCGATTGCGATTGAACCAAAACCTAACTATAAAGTTATAACCAAAAAACCAATTTTGCCAACTGATGAAGAGATGAAACATAATTCTAGGAGTCGTTCGGCAAAATTAAGGGTAGCTGAAAAAATATAAAAAAGCACTTGGAATTCCAAGTGCTTTTCTTTAATTTGTTAATTAATTTTCTTCCTCTTTTTTAGAAACACCAACCGTTAATTTAATATATTTAACGTTATATTCTGTTTCGTTTTCAATATATCGTGTAATTGAGTCAAAAATTCTTTTATT
>DUQW01000044.1 GCA_012837585.1 Acholeplasmataceae bacterium | reverse complement strand
ATTTTAGACCCTAACGGGGGAACCCTTCCGATGGGTTGTCCGGATACCCAACAAATTTTAATGGGCAATGTATTTAAAGCTCCAGCTGATACTCCAACTAAAGATGGATATACTTTTGTTGAGTGGAGATTAAATGGTGTAAAATACGATTTTACACAACCAATAACTTCAAATATTACTTTAGTTGCTGAATATGTAATTAATAGTGGAACGACATATAAACTTACTTTACCTAGTGGTGTTACAGCTGACGTTTTAGATCCAAATAATGTTGCAGCTGGAACAGATATAACATTAAACGTATCACCAGTTTCTGGAAAAGATGTTGTTGTCTTTATTAATGGTATCTACCATAAACAAGACGACACCGGAGTTATTGAAGTAGAAGTAACAACAAATTTAGTAGTTGAAACTAAATTAGTTGATCAAACTCAAAGATTATTTGATGTTAGAAAATTAAGCAAGGGTGAAGTTAATATTATGGGTATAATTACTGGAATTATTCCTGATAATCGTGGTAGTTATATCTATATTAATGATGAAACAGCATCTATAATTTATTACTCAGCTATTTCTCCACAACTTAAAGTTGGTGATTTAGTTCATATTAAAGGTGGGGATGTTAATGAATTATATAATAATAAAGTCGTTTATCCAAAAGGTGTTGAAACGATATTAAAATCTAATCAACCACTACCTCCAGCAGTATATGCTCAAGATGTGTCACATGGTACATTAGATTATCAAGGTTTATCACTTCAAGCTCAAAGGTTTAATATTGAAAACTTATCGGTAGTTGAAAAACCATTTGAAGGTAAAAGTAAAAACTTCTTAGTTGAAGATCAATATGGAAATCAAGTTCAAATTAGAGTTCATAAATATTTAACTGACCCAGTATATAATGAAATTTGGGATGTGTTAAAAGATCTACAGGTGGGTGACCAAATTTCATTAGAAGGCGCTCACTTAGGCCAATATCAACAAAGTGGTCAGCAAACATATATTATTCAATTTATGTTATCATCGGCTAGTGAAATAGTACTGGGAAACCCAGGTGTACGTCACGCTGTGACATTTAAATTAAATACTGGTGAACCTGATGTGGTTGTAAATATTGTTGATGGTAAAACTATCTTACAAAGTTCAGTTCCAATGGTATTTAAGGCAGGTTATAAATTTATTGGTTGGTATCAAGGAACAACGTTATTTGATTTTAATACACCGATTATTGGACCAATCACCTTAACTGCTAAGTGGGAAGAATCACAAGACCCAGTTGATCCAACCGACCCGTCAAATCCTAATAATCAAGCGGTTATTAATAATCAAAAAGATCCTAAAGTAGTTTCTTATTATCAAGGAATTAACTTCCAAGAAAGTGCAAGCTCACTTCAACAAGATTTAAAATCACTTGTCTCAGCTAACAAAGCTCTAGGTTATGATGCGGCTAAGAGTTGGTTACTTGATGCTGATAGAGATTTAGTTAATACTAATAAATTAAGAGGTATCTATGACCAAGCACTATTTAAGAGGGCTTGGGACAGTGCAGCTACCTGGAATAGAGAGCACGTATGGCCTCAATCAAAATTAGGAGGCGCTCCTAAGGGAGAAGCTCATAACTTAAGAGTTTCGGGAGTTAGAATTAATTCATCAAGAGGTAATCACCCATTTGGTGAAAACTCAAGTTCAACTGGTAACTTAGGTTATAGTATTGGTAATTATTGGTGGCCAGGTAATATCGATAAAGGAGATGTTGCCAGAATTACAATGTTTATGAATTTAAGATACGGATTACGTGTTACAAATAATGCTGATATTAAAGTGTTATATAAATGGCATATTGAAGATCCGGTTGACGCTTTTGAAATTCAAAGAAATAATGTAATTCATAGTAAACAAGGTAACCGAAACCCATTTATTGACCATCCAGAAATATTTGCTAAATTATATGAACTAGTAGGTGGTCAAATTGCTTCTGCGAAAGCTGATACTGAAATCTTCTTACAAACAAATATTTCATATTCAGTGATTATGACGAATATTAATATCGGTGATTTAAACAGAAAACAATTAGTAATATAAGGAGCATTCGCTCCTTTTATTATTTCAAAAATTAATTTGATAAAGGCTTTAATAAGATGTTTTTGATTATTTTTACAAAATTGATTTTAGAAATTAAAACAAATGAAAATTGATAAGAAATTTAATGTTTGTAAAATAGCTTTAATACTTTAATTTATTATATCTTTTATGATATAATAATATAACATGTAAAGGATGATATTAAATGAGTTACAAACTGATTAAGAAAAAAATAGAAAACTACGACACGATTATTATTCATCGTCACTCTAGACCGGATTTAGATGCTTTAGGCTCACAACTAGGATTAAAAGAAGCTATTTTAGCTACTTATCCAAATAAAAAAGTTTATGTAGTTGGAGATGAAAATAATTTAAAGCGTGTTGGTGCAATGGATATAATTGATGACGCGGTATATCATGATGCGTTAGTGTTTATTGTTGACGTGGCGATTACAAAATTAATTTCTGATGATAGATATAATCTTGCTAAAGAAATTATTATTATTGATCATCACACTAATCCAACAGATATTCCAGGGGCGATTGCTTATATTGATACAAGTTATGAAGCGGCAGCGGCATATATTGCTGATATCCTTCATGAATTAAAATTTAAAAATACTCCAAAAGGAGCTGACTTATTACTATCAGGAATTATTACTGATAGTGGTAGATTTCAATATTTAAAAAATGGTGAAAGACTATTTAAAATTGCTTCAAGATTAATGGCAGAGGGCGCTAATCCGATGGGGTTATACGAATGGTTATATATTGAAGAAATTGAAACGAGATTAATGAAATATGATTTTCAATCTCGAATTAAGATTGAAGATGGTGTTGCCTTTTTAATTAATCGTCCAGAAGATGTTACAGAATATGCACATATTGATGCATTTACTATGTCACGCGGTATGGTAAATTTAATGGCCGGAATTGACGGAGTACCAATTTGGGCTAACTTCACATATGATCCTGAACAAGGCTTAATCATGGGTGAATTCCGTTCACGCGGAATTGTTATAGTTGATATTGCTAAAAAATATGGTGGCGGCGGTCATGATCATGCGTGCGGAGCACTGCTTGAAAATTGGGAATTAGTTGACGCTGTTATTAATGATTTTAAAAAATTAGTAGAAAGTAAGTGATAATATGGGTTTAGATATTATTTTATCGAAAATTAAAGAATATAATACCATCATTATTCATGGTCATATTAGACCTGATGGAGATTGCTACGGAGCACAATTTGGATTAAAAGATATTATTAAAACATCTTTTCCAAATAAAAAAGTATACGTAGTTGGCGAAACTAGTGAATATGTTTCATTTGTTGGAACACCAGATGTTATTTCAGATGATCTTTATAATGGTGCATTAGCGATTGTTGTTGATACGGCAACTAAAGAGCGCATTAGTGATAAAAGATATACACTAGCTAAAGAAGTTATTAAAATAGATCATCATATTCCAATTGATCAATATGGTGATATTATTTGGGTTGATACGAATTTTCCTAGTTGTGCGCAAATGATAGCTTATTTTTATAATAAGTATCAAGGAGAATTAAAGTTAACTAAAAAAGGTGCAGTTGCGATGTATACCGGAATTGTTACTGATACTGGAAGATTTAGATATCGCGGCGTTAATGAATTAACACACCAGTTGGCTGGTATGTTAATTACATTAGGTGCAGAACCAGATGAAATTGATTTTGAACTATCAAAAGAAACACTGCAAGGTGCTAAATTAAAAGGACATGTTTTATCTAATTTTGAAATGAGTAATAATGGATTTATTTATTTTAAAATGACTAGAGATATTATTGATGAATATCAAATTAGCGATGAAGATGCAGCAGCGATGGTTAATATGCTTGGGGGCATTGAAAACCATCCGGTATGGGCACTAATTATTGAGTATCCTGGAGAAATTAGAATTCGTTTAAGATCTAACGGTCCAGTAATCTCAGATATCGCTAATGAATTTCAAGGTGGGGGACACGCGAAAGCGGCTGGTGGAAAATTACAAAATTGGGATGAGTTAAGTAGATTAATTAAATTAGTTGATGCGCGCATTATTGAATGGCGCAAAACTAAATAAAAAAGGAGAGATAATATGTTAATTTTAGAAACTGTTGTAAACAGACAATTACCAGAAGTTGTAGGACTTAGTTCATTTGAAGATTATTTATTCAAGATTATTATCCCACTAGTTTTAACGTTTCTATTTTCAGGTTTCATTGGACTTGAAAGACAAAATATGGGGAAAGCCGCAGGGATTTCCGCACATATTTTAGTAGCTATTAGTAGTGCGGCTTTAGCCATTATGCAACGACTAATGATGTTATATGAACTTGAATTAGCGGCTGGATCTTTCCAAGGTCAAAGAGTTATCGCGCAAGTAGTAACTGGTATCGGGTTTATTGGTGCTGGGGTTATTATGAAAGATAAATTTACCGTTAAAGGACTAACTACTGCAGCAACCATTTGGACAACTGCGATGATTGGGCTTGTATTAGGCTCGGGTTATTTAATTTTAGGAACGATCTTCGCGCTAATCGTTTGTATCTTTATTTTATTAAGAGACTTAAACCGCGGGATCAATCCATTTAAGCCTTATAAATTGCCTCATCACGCCGTTAAGAAATACCGCTTTATCACTAAAGGTGATCAAGACGAAGTGGTTGAAGAAGAGTTCCATCACGATGATGAACTACCACACTTATGAGTGAAAATATTGCTGCAATTGCCACTCCATTTGGAACTGGTGGTATCAGTGTCATAAGAATTAGTGGCAAAACTGCAATTTCTGAATTTAATAGGATTTTTAAAGGTCCTGATTTAACTAAGGCTAAAAGCCATACCGTTAAATACGGACACGTTATATCTCTAGACGGTAATATATTAGATGAAGTAATGGTATCTGTATTCCGCGCACCTCGTTCGTTTACTGCTGAAGATACCGTTGAAGTCGCAACTCACGGTGGCGTTTTAGTTACGCAATCAGTATTAAATGAAATCTTAAAACTAGATGTAAGAGCGGCTATGCCAGGTGAGTTTACTCAAAGAGCGTTTTTAAATGGAAGAATTGATTTAGTTGAAGCTGAATCAGTTATGGATTTAATTGAAGCTCAAAATGAAAGTGCCTTAAAAATAGCTAATTTAGGACTTTCTAAAAAGACTTCAACATTAGTTGAAGACTTATTAAATGAAGTCTTAGATTTAATTGCTAAAATTGAAGTAAACATTGATTATCCAGAATATGATGACGCAGTTGAAATGACTAATGAAATCATTAGGCCGGTCGCAATCGATTTAATTAAAAAGTTTGAAAAATTAATTTATCACTCACAACGTAATAAGTTAATTAAAGACGGAATTGATACTGCCATTATTGGTAGACCCAATGTTGGTAAATCAAGTTTATTAAACGCTTTAATTGAAGAAGATAAGGCAATCGTTACTGATATTTCAGGAACAACTCGTGATTTAATTGAAGCGAGGTTAAACTTAGGTGGAATCACCTTAAATTTAATCGATACCGCCGGTATTAGAAAAACTGATGATATTGTTGAATCAATTGGAATTGACCGCTCAATTGAAGCAATAAAGCGAGCTCAATTAGTTTTATTAGTTCTTGATCAAAGTAATAAATTAACTAAAGAAGATAAAGAATTACTTGAATTAACTAAAGATAAAAAACGTATTCTAATTGGCAATAAATCAGATCTATCAAAACAAATCGAATTAGAAGGATTAATTTCAATTTCAAGTTTGCATCAAATTGGACTTGAAGAATTAGAACGTGAAATTATATCAAAATTATCACTAACTGAAATTGAAACCCAGGACTTTAATTATTTGTCTAATGAAAGACAAATTAGTAAAATAAAAGAAGCGAAAGCTTCAATGGAAGATGTAGTAAAAGGCATTGATTTAGAAATGCCTGTTGATTTAATCTTAGTTGATTTAACTAATAGTTATTACAGCTTAGCTGATATATTAGGTAAATCATATGAGACAAGTATTATTGATCAGTTGTTTTCTAAATTCTGTTTAGGAAAATAAACTAAAAGAAAGGAACCAAGATATGAAGAACTATATAGCACTCTATCGTCAATATCGACCTCAAAAATTTAGTGAAGTTGCTGGACAAAAAGTAATTGTTCAAACTTTAAAAAACACATTACTTCGAAATCAAGTAGGACATGCCTATTTATTTAGCGGTCCAAGAGGAACTGGTAAAACTAGTATCGCTAAAATTTTTGGTAAGGCAGTGAACTGTCTAAATATGCCAGCTGAAGATGCATGTGGTGAGTGCGATGTGTGTCTTGGTCTTCAAAGTGGTGCTATCGGTGATATTATTGAAATTGACGCAGCTTCAAATAGTAGAGTTGAAGATATTAGAGAGTTAATTTCAAATGCGAATTTTTCACCTTCAGTATGTAAGTATAAAATCTATATCCTAGATGAAGTTCACATGTTATCTCAATCAGCATTTAATGCCTTACTTAAGACATTAGAAGAACCACCTAAACATGTCATTTTTATTCTTGCTACTACTGAAGTTCATAAGATTCCGCCGACAATCTTATCGCGTTGTCAACGCTTTGATTTTAGAAACATTGAAATTAAAGATATCATCTTGAAATTAGACGAAATTATTAAAGAAGAAAACATTAGTATTGACGCTGATGCGGTAGAAGCGATTGCTGAAAATGCTGAAGGCGCACTACGTGACGCCTTAAGCTTACTTGACCAAGTAATCTCATTTACCGATGATCATATTACAATTGAAGATGTTCATAAAGTAGCGGGATCAGTTTCAAGTATAATTTTAGCTAAAATGGTTCAAGCGATTTTAGATAAAGATACTAACGAAGTGATGACGATTTTAGAAATGTTAATTGATGAAGGAAAAGAAGTTACTAGAATCGTTACTGATTTAACAATGGCACTACGTGATATTTTAAGAACGAAAGTAACTGATTTTAAAGATCCAAGATATGAAGCAGTTGCTAGTAGAATTCAACTAGATAAAATTTATTTATACTTAGAACTACTTAATGACTTACAACAAGACATTAAATATACTAATCAAAAAAGAGTGTATGTCGAATTAACTTTAATTAAGATGATGAGTAATAAAGATTTAACGGCGATTGATAATAGGACTGAAATTATAGAGTTAAAACGACAAGTCTTAGAAATAAATGATAAATTAGAAAGTGGTACTTTCAAAGTTGAAACTGTAAAAACTACTAAAAAACCACTGGTTACTACTCAAGAAATTGAAGATGTTTTAAATAATGGTAATAATGCTAAAAGAACATTTATTCAAAGTGAGTGGTTAAAGAATTTAATTCACGTTCCAGATGGTTTAGAAATGACCGCTGAACTTTTAGTTAAAGCAAATGTCGTTGCTGGATCAGACCGTGAAATAGTTTTAACGGTTGAAGATTTAGATGATGCCCAAGATTTATATCAAGAAAATGTTAAAAAACAAGCCTTAAGACTAATTAAAAGAATTGATAAACAAATTAGAAATTATTACATAGTCTTAGATAGTGATTGGGATAAGATTTTAAATGTCTTTACTGATCAGTGGAAGAGTGGATGTAAAAAACCAGTTCTTCCAAAGATGGATTTAAAAATATATGAACATGAAAAACCAAAAGAAGAACCTAAAATAGTATCTAAAGCTATTGAATTATTTGGAGAAGATAAAGTAATAATAAAGGAGTAAATAAAGATGAATAGAGATATGATTAAAAAATTACAAAAACTACAAAAAGAAATGCAAGAAGCTCAAGAAAAAATTGAATTAACTGAATTTATCGGTAGAGCTAGTGGTTGTGAAGTAGTAGTTCAAGGAAATAGAAGATTAATTGACGTTTCAATTTCTAAAGAATTATTAGAAGATCAAGAAATCTTAGAAGAAGTTATTATTGTTGCGGTTAACGATGCATTAAACCAAATTGATGAAACAACTGAACAAGTTATGGGCAAATATGCATCTATGGGTGGCTTAGGCTTTTAATGTATCCCAAAGTAATTAAAGAATTAATTGAAGATTTCCAAAAACTACCAGGTATTGGTGAAAAGACAGCTGAGAGATTAGCGCTTCATTTGATTAATAATTTTTCAAAAGAAGACGCTAATAATTTCGCAAGTCATATTATCAATTCCAAAGATAAATTATCTAACTGTAAAGTTTGCGGTCTAATAACTGATATTAATCCTTGCAAAATATGCGAAAATAATTTAAGAAATGAAAAACTATTAATGATCGTCTCTGAATCAAGAGATGTTTATCTTTTAGAACGCACTGGCGTTTTTAAAGGTAAATATCATGTGTTAGGAGGATTAATTGATTTTTCAAGAGGAATTAATGAACGTGATTTAAATATTGAATCACTAATTCCTAGACTAAAGGATATTAGCGAAGTAGTAATAGCTACTAATTCAACAGTCGAAGGGGAATTAACGGCTCAATATTTAAAACACTTAATGCAAGACTATGATATTAAAGTAACAAGACTTGCATACGGAATTCCAGCAGGTAGTGATTTAAAATATGCTGACAGCCAAACACTATCACAAGCAATTATCAATAGGAGAGAATTTTAATGTTAGTAATAGGTAAAGTCGCTGAATTTTTTAGGGGAATATACGATAAAATTAATAATTGGATTAAAGATTTAATTAAATTCGATCAATACGTTATTGAATTTTACAACAAGGTGATTGCTCCACTACCAGAGATAGTTAAAATTATTGGTTCAATATTTTTATTAATTATCTTAGTTTTAGGAATATTTTCGTTTATTAAGAAGTTTATTAAAACTTCAATAGTAATCGGAATTGTTTTAGTAATTTTAATACTTTTGTTCGTTTTATTATAATTTACTTGCAAAGTAAATACATATGCGTTATAATAAATTAGTTTTTAGAGGTGAAGATAAAATGATTAAAGAATTATCAATGATAAAAGTTGTTGAACAATTACTTATTGAAAATGATGAACCATTAGCACTTACTGATATTTTTAAAGAAGTTGCTGAAATCAAAGGATTTAGTGAAACTGATTATGAAACACTTAATCAGTTATATCTTGATATCGTAACAAGTGCTAACTTTGTCTATATGGGACAAGGCTTATGGGATTTAAAAGAAAGAAATTTAGAATACTGGGACAAAGATGGTACTGATTTTATTTCAGAATCAGAAGTTGGAGATCCAAGTGTTTTAGAAGGATATAAAGAAGTAAGTTTTTCACACGTAGCTCATGAAAAAGTTGAATCAATTATTGGTTTAAATAGAACTGAAGAAGATGATGAATTAGACTATGAAGATTTCGATGAAGAGCTAGAAGATTTATATATTGATGAAGACTTCGAAGATTTAGACGAAGAAGAAAAACAAGCGTTACTTGAAGAAAAACAATACGTAGCTGATGATTTAGACTTAGCTTCTATTGATGATGACGATTTCGACATTGATTTAGGTGATATTGACGAAGACGATTATGATGAAGAAGAATATCACGAAATCATGGATGAGTACGAAGATATGTATTGATAATTTAATTATATATTGATATAATTATTAAGGGCACTGCCTTCCGGCATGCCCTTTTTATTATAATAGTTTTTGGAGGGAATTATGGCTAAGTATATCTTTGTTACAGGTGGAGTTGTATCTAGTTTAGGGAAGGGAATCGTAGCGGCATCAATTGGTGTTTTGTTAAAGTCTAGAGGACTAAAAGTCACGATGCAAAAGTTTGACCCGTATATAAACGTCGACCCAGGCTTAATGTCGCCGCTTCAACACGGTGAAGTTTTCGTAACCAAAGATGGCGCTGAAACTGACCTTGATTTAGGTCACTATGAACGTTTTATTGATGAGAATTTAACCAAATATTCATCAGTATCAAGCGGTAGAGTTTATAAAGCCGTAATTGATAATGAACGTCAAGGCAGATATATGGGGAAAACCGTTCAAGTAATTCCTCATATTACTGATGAGATTAAAAGATTATTAAAAAGAGCAGCAACTAATACTAAAGCTGATGTAGTAATTGTAGAAGTTGGAGGAACAGTAGGGGATATTGAATCACTTCCGTTCCTTGAAGCAATTAGACAAGCAAGAAGAGAGTTTGGTGAACATAATACATTTTATGTACACGCAACCTTAGTTCCATTTTTAAAAGCTGCCGGCGAAATTAAAACTAAACCAACCCAACACTCAGTAAAAGAATTGAAGTCTTTAGGGATTTCTCCTGATATGTTAGTTTTAAGATCGGAAGAACCAATTGAACAAGAAAATATTGAAAAAATTTCACTATTTACTGACATTAACCCAGAAGCTATTTTCCAATCTTATGACGTACCAATCGTTTATGAGATTATGTTAAATCTTCAAAAGCAAAAAATTGATGATTTAATTTTAAATCACTTCCAAATTGAAAACTTAAAACCAGCAAATCTTTCTAAATGGGAAGGATTAATTAAGCATATTAAATTAACTAAAGAGAAAGTTAAAATCGCAATTATCGGAAAATACGTCTCACTTCAGGACGCCTATATTTCAGTTATTGAATCACTTAAACATGCCGGATGGGCAGAGCATAGACTAATAGATATTACTTGGATTGATTCTGATAAAACATCAAAAGAACAAATTCATGCAAAATTAAAAGATGTTGACGGAATTTTAATTCCTGGAGGCTTTGGCCAAAGAGGAATTGATGGTAAGATTTGGGCGTTAGAATATGGTAGAGTTAATAAAGTTCCAACGCTAGGTATTTGCTTTGGAATGCAGCTTGCAGCTATTGAATTTGCTAAAAATGTTTTAAAACTGGAAGGTGTTTGTTCAGACGAATTTGAAGCTTGCAATAAAGATAATAATATTATCCGTAAAAACTATAATAATCGCTTCAAATTAGGCGAATATGTGACTAATTTCAAAGAAGACAGTAAGATTAGAGAAATATACGGACAATCTCAAACTCGCGAACGTCACCGCCACCGTTTTGAATTTAACCATAAATATATCGAAGCGTTTGAAAATAACGGAATGAAAATTACCGGATATAATAGACAAATTAAAGCGGTTGACGTTTTAGAGTTAGTTGATCATCCTTGGTATATTCATGTTCAGTATCATCCTGAATATATCTCAAGACCACTTAAACCGCATCCATTATTTGTAAGCTTTGTTAAAGCTTCAGTAGAAAATCAAAAACAAAAAGACTAATAAATATATAATAAAAGTTGTATAATAAAAAAGGAGAGGTGTTATATATGTTAGTATCAGCTAAAGACATGTTAATAAAAGCGCATAAGGAAGGTTATGCAGTTGCACAAATTAATATTAATAACTTAGAGTGGACTCAATTAGTATTAAAAGTAGCAGAAGAATTAAAATCACCAGTTATTTTAGGAGTATCAGAAGGTGCTGCTAAATATATGGGTGGATTTAGATTAGTTATGGCAATGGTTAAAGAATTACACGATTCATTAAATATTACTGTACCAGTTGCAGTTCACTTAGACCATGGTTCATATGATGGAGCATTAAAAGCTCTTGAAGCAGGATTTACATCAATTATGTATGATGGATCAAGCTTACCATTTGAAGAAAACTTAAAGAAAACTAAAGAAATCGTTAAATTATGCCACGCTAAAGGTGTATCAGTTGAAGCTGAAGTAGGTTCAATTGGCGGAGAAGAAGACGGAGTAGTTGGTGCAGGAGAACTTGCTGACTTAGAAGAATCACGTCGTATGGCAGAAACTGGAATTGACATGTTTGCTGCAGGAATCGGAAATATTCACGGACCATATCCAGATAACTGGCAAGGATTAAACTTTGAAAGATTAAGAGAAATCCAAGAAGTTACTAAAGGAATTCCTCTAGTATTACACGGTGGAACTGGTATTCCAGGAGATATGATTCAAAAATCTGTTGCCTTAGGAGTATCAAAAATTAACGTTAACACTGAATTACAACAAGCTTTCGCAGCTGGAGTAAGAAAGTATATTGAAGATGGAAAAGACTTACAACCAAAAGGATACGATCCAAGAAAATTATTAAAGCCAGGTGTAGAAGCTGCGGCTCAAGTAGTTAGAGATAAATTTACATTATTCGGATCAGTTAACAAAGCATAATGAGAATTGAAGACGAATTAATCTATAGCGAATACGCCAATTGGCGTATGGAAAATGATGAACTTATAAAATTTGTTCAAAATTCAAAAACTTCAATAAAAAATACTTTCGAACACGTCTTACCGGTAGTCGAATATCTTTATAACGACATTATCGATAATGAAGATTACGGTGAAGAAGAAGACGGTATCTTTCAATTTGGCTTTCAATATTTAGTTTTTAAGTATAACGAAATTAAATTTATTTTAGATAATTTTTGTAAAGGAAGTTATGAAAAACTAGAGTCCATTGCCAAAACCATCAACTTAATGTTTCACGTCTTAGAATTTGAACAAGCACTTTTAGAAAATGAAAAAGCAAATTCTGATGATATCGATGAAATCATTGATTTAGAAAAAGAAGTTGAATATTATTTAGAAAGATGCGAAAATGCTCCTGAAGATTTATTTATAAGAATTGATGAAAAAACTAATGATATCTTTACTAAAGGAAATTATGAGTTTGAATCAATTGAATCAATTTTTTCAAGCATCGCAATAAGCTTAGAAATAGATTAAATTACTAAAGAGGCTTCGGCCTCTTTTTTTATATTAT
>DUQW01000004.1 GCA_012837585.1 Acholeplasmataceae bacterium | reverse complement strand
TATGAATATCTCTTAAAAATAACATCGTTTTTATAGTTAATAATTTATTTTCATAATACGATCTTAAAAATAAGTTGTTTAACTCTTTGTAATTATGTCTCATTCCGCCACAAAAAGAGAAAAAATCCAAACAAAAAGACCCTGAATTAGCGAAAATATTATCATCTTTTTCAGTGGTCGCAAATAAAATGTTTTCTCGGTTTAGGGTGTTTATTTGATTTATAACCAACCTCCAAATTTAATTTATAAGGCAGGCACAAAGCCCGCTTTCTAAATAACAAGACACCATCCTAATTAAATAGGTCTATCCATGAACTAATATTGCTGCATGTGTCTTTAACTTTATTATAATATTGGAAGTTTCATATCTAAATAAACTTGTAGTTTAATCTTCTAGTAATAAATAAAATGCTCCGTAAAATCCAGCATCATTTCCTAATTTAGCTAGTTCAAAACGGGCTTCAGTCGTTCCGAATCTAGCTAATTGTTGGTAATGATAATTAATTTTACTTAATAAAAATTGACCGGCTTGAGCTACTCCACCACCAATTACGAATACTTCAGGATCAACAATTGTGGAAATTGTTGCTGCCATATAGCCAATGGCATAAGAAACTGAATCAACAACTTTTAAAGCTACTAAATCTCCTTCTTTAGCACTATCAAATATTAATTTTGGTGTTAAAGTTTTATCTTTCATAATACTTTTTTCTTTTTTCATTAAATCATTAGCGGTTTGTATCATACCAGCAGTTCCAGCTACCGTTTCAACACATCCAACGCCTCCACAACCGCATTTTCTGCCGTTGTTAAGATCGAACGGAATATGACCAATTTCACCGGCTGAGCCGCTAAATCCAGTAACTAATTTTTTATTAACGATAACTCCACCACCTACTCCGGTACCTAATGTAATGAATACCATATTAGATAAATTAGATCTTCCTAATATTTTATATTCACCGTATGCGGCTAGGTTTGCATCATTTCCTACTACTACTTTTAAACTTGGTTTATTAAATTTTTCTTTAACTGCCGAAGTTATATCAAAATCATATCCTACATTTAAATTTGGGCAAAAAGTTATCACGCCATCTTTAACTGGTCCTGGAATTGTAAGTCCAATACCACCTAGAGAATCTAGGGTTACTTTTTCTTTTTGTAAGCGAGCAATTACTATGTCATATAATAAATCAACTAGTTCTTCTCTTACATTTTCAGTTGGAGTTTTAACTTTAGTAGTTCCAAGTAATCTTTTCATCTCATCAAAAAAACCAAATTTAATTTCAGTTCCACCAATATCAATGCCAAAATAATATTTCATATATGTTCACCTTCTTATAATCTAATATAATTTTATCACATATCTTATAATTTATTAAGAAAGAAAAAAGGGAGATAATCTCCCTTTTCTATATAACTTATAAAACGAAAGCTTCCAGTGGTGGCTCAGGCCGGAATTGAACCGGCGACACACGGATTTTCAGTCCGTTGCTCTACCGACTGAGCTACCGAGCCAACAAATGGCGGTCTCGACGGGACTTGAACCC
>DUQW01000043.1 GCA_012837585.1 Acholeplasmataceae bacterium | reverse complement strand
TTACAAGCGAGGCTTGAAATTAACCGGGCGATAGTGCCGTGCTGACGATTAATTTAGGTAAACTACTCCCCTCATTATTTATATTTTATCATATATTTTAATTTGTTATTTATTAATGTGAAAATCATTAATATTATATTTGATGATATAATAAATATATAAAGCATTAAATAAAAACGAAAGGTGTGAGTCCTATGTATAACCGCAGAGTTAAAGTAGTAAATAAAATATCAAAATCAGTTAATAGCGAAGGAATCGTTATTTTAAAAAATGATGATAATTTGCTGCCTTTAAAGGCTACAAAAATCAATCTTTTTGGTCGTATTCAGTTTAATTATTATAAAAGTGGAACTGGCTCTGGTGGATTAGTCAACACGCCTTACGTATATAGTTTGTTTGATATTTTAGATAGTAATCCTAAATTGGAACTAAATCCTAATTTAGTTAAAAAGTATCAAGAATTTATTAAGTTAAATCCATTTAATAATGGAAATGGTACATGGGCTAGTGAACCATGGAGCCAAGTTGAAATGGAAATCACCGAAGAAGATGCTAGAGATGCAAAAGAATTTAGTGATGTTGCGGTAATTATAATTGGAAGAACTGCAGGAGAAGATAAAGATTTTACTAATGATCGCGGTTCATATAAATTATCTTTAACTGAACTTAATATGATTAAAAATGTCTCAAAAGTTTTTGATAAAGTCATTTTAATTTTAAATGTTGGAACAATTATTGATTTAAGTGAAGTTGAGGGTAATGTTAAAGCGATCATGTTAGCTTATCATGGTGGCTATTACGGAGCAATTTCAATTTATGAAGCGTTAGTTGGCCTAACTTTACCGAGTGGACAACTACCTTTTACTATCCTAAAGGATATCAATAAAGATATAACAATCTCTTCATTTGGTAATGTTAAAACACAATATCATGAAGACATCTATGTTGGATATCGTTATCATCATACTTTTAATCCAGATAATATTATGTATCCCCTAGGATACGGATTGGGATATGGTGAGTTTTTAATTAAAGATGTAATAGCGTCAATTAACAACACCAAAATTGATGTGTCCCTAAATTTAGTTAATAAGTTAGATAAATACAACAATAAAACCATATTTTTCTATGTAGAAGCCCCTTCTGGCCTTTTGGGTAAGCCCAAATATGAACTACTACACTTTTATAAACCAAATCGTTTTAAAGGTGAAATTAAGATTAATGAATTTTTTGATCTAAAAGATATAGCGTCATTTGATGATACAGGCGTAATTAGCAAAGGCTCATATATATTAGAAAAAGGAGAATATTTATTACATATTGGGTTTTATATTGGAGATATTAAACATACATATAAGTTTAATATTAAAGATAATATTATCTCTAAACCAAAGACTTTAATTTCGGTTAATGAATCATTTGATAGACTTTGTAATAAAGATAATAAAGCCGTTTATGAAAAAGTAGAAGCATTTAACCACAAAGTAAAGTATAATTATTTAAATAACTTAAAATATAAACCTAATAACTATACATTTGATGATTTATTAAAGGGGAAGATTACCTCAAAAGAATTTATTAGTGGATTAAGTGACGAAGATTTAACCCATTTAGTTAAAGGCGAAGGTATGAGTAGCCCTAAAGTTACTCCGGGTATCGCCGCTGCATCAGGCGGAGTTACCGCAAGATTAAAAGACAAAAAGATTCCGATTATAGCCTTTAGTGATGGCCCTTCAGGAATTAGAATGGATTCAGGATTTTTAGCTTCTAGCCTTCCTAACGGAGCATTACTAGCTTCAAGTTTTAACTTAGAGTTAATTGAAAAACTATTTACCGCTGTTGGGATGGAAATGAAACAATATGAAATTGATATTTTATTAGGGCCAGGGGTAAATATTTACCGTAATCCACTAAATGGTCGTAATTTTGAATACTTTTCAGAAGATCCAATTATTACCGGGGTAATTGCTTCAAGTGTATTAAAAGGTCTTCATAATCAAGCGCGTGACGGTTCGATTAAACATTTTACTTGTAATAACCAAGAATCTTACCGCTTTACTAATGAAGTAGTGGTATCTAACCGCGCGTTAAGAGAAATCTATTTAAAAGGATATGAAATCGCGATCAGAGAAGGTAATGCGAAAGTAATTATGTCATCATATAATTACATTAATGGTTATCATGCGTTAACTCATCCACTGTTTTATGATGATATTTTAAGAAAAGAGTTTGGTTTTCATGGAATTATGATTTCTGATTGGTGGGCTCACGTTAATAAGGTATCGGAACCACTTTGTAAGAGTAGATTATCAGAGATGATTAAAGCTAATCATGATCTTTATATGGTTGTTAAAGACGTCATAACTAATGATGATGATTTACTTAAGAGTTTAGATAATAAAACCTTATCAAGAGATGATTTAGTAAAAGTAGTAGAAAATATTTTAGATTATTATGTTTATTTAAAAAATAGACAAAAAGATGTTCATTTATTGAATAAGCCAATCAATCAAGAAATTGAAAAAGAAGAAGAAAACACTAAAGAAGATTTAGTTATTGAATTTAATATCGATGATTTAAGACTTGATAATAAAAATATTATTAAAGCTAGAGGTTCAGCTATAATTACTGAAGAACTAAGTAACGGTGAAACTTACTTTATCCACATTATTAAGCCGAAAGAAGAAGAAAAAGATATTAATGTTATAGAAGATTTAAAATTAATTAAAGTTAGTGGAAGTTCAAGTGATTCAGTTGTTTTGGATAGTAATTTATTAGCCAAAAGAGATAAGATAGTTAATTACAAAATCTTAATAGAAGAACCTGGAAACTATGTATTCTCATTTGAAATAGAAAATAGATCTAGTGATCTTTCCCAAACTTCATTTAATATGTTTTTTAATGAGTTATATGATAAAACATATACTTATAATAAATTTGATGGAGTTTTAACAACTAGATTGATTAAAAATCTTAGTAATGGTGTACATATATTTTCAATTATGTTTAATCATGCTGGGTTATTCTTCAAATCTATTACTATATCAAGACATCCATAAAAATGAAAATAAAAAAAAGCGGATTAGTTCCGCTTTTTACTATGTTAAAATTAATTTAAACCAACAGCTTTGTATGCATCAGCGATTAATTTATAATAATCAGAAGTTGTAATAGTTACTCCAGCAACTGGTGTAGTTGGTTCCGCTTTTAATCCGTTAGCTAAGATGTCGTCTGTAACTAACTTAACTTGTTCAAACCATTCTAATTTGTTGTTATCTTTTAACCAAGTTTTATATGCTTCAAGATTTGCATCTGTAACATGTTCACCAAATTGTGGCAAGAACATTTCATAGAAGTAGCCTAATTGTTGTTTAGATTTTGCGTTCCATACTAATCCAGTTTCAGCGCTTGCGTCATCAGCAGTTGCTTGAATTGTATCAACAACTAAAGTTTTAGCTTTTCCTTTTTCTAAAGTTAATTCAACCCAAACAATGTTTGGAATTCCATAGTTCATGGTGTGTTCAAATGCTACAACTTTACCTGCTTTAGCATTTGCAACAGCTTCTTTAGCTAATTTAGTATATCCACCATCAGAAATTGTTACTCCAGCAATTTTAGAAAAATCAGTTCCTTCAACGCCATCTTTTAACCATGCAGCTTCAATTAATTGAGCTTGTTCATACCATTCTTTTTCACTTCCGCCAATAGATATCATACCGTACTCTTCTTTAAGTTCTTTTTTAGTTTTAGCATTCCATGCAAAAGTCCATTTGTCGCTTACAGTACCATCTTGAGCTTCAACTGGTCCGTGCTTAGCTGTTCCTTGACGTGCGTCAATGAAATAGTTAGTAATTTTACCTTTTTCAACAGTAACTGTTACCCAAGTAACTTGTGGTCCCTTTTGATGTATAGACCATTCAAAAGCCGTAAATTCGCCATCAGTTTTGAATTCATTTCCTTGACATCCAGCAAATACTAATGCAGCTACTAAAACTAATATCATTGTAAAAAATTTTTTCATAATCATATCCTCCCTAATTTTTTAAATGTAAAAATAGTTTTTCATTTTTCATTCCGTATACAATTATAAAACAATTGATTAAATAAATCAATTTATACTATATAAATTCAGGTTAAAATCGTTTACATATTGTATTTTGAGAATATATTTTACTTTGATAAGTTTATAATAGAAAAAAATATATTAAAAATGTTAAAATAGTAGTAGTGAGGTTTACATAATACAGATATGAAATTAGACGAATTAATTAAAAAGCAAAAACGAATAAGAAACTTCTCAATTATCGCTCATATTGATCACGGGAAATCTACATTAGCAGATAGATTACTAGAATACACTAAGACAGTTAGTGAAAGAGATATGAAAAATCAAGTACTAGATTCAATGGATCTAGAACGAGAACGCGGTATTACTATTAAGTTAAACGCAGTAGAAGCAATCTACAAGGCAGATGATGGCCAAGAGTATATTATGCATTTAATCGATACTCCAGGGCATGTCGATTTTACCTATGAAGTTTCAAGATCACTAGCGGCTTGTGAGGGAGCTGTTTTAGTCGTTGATGCGGTTCAAGGAATTCAAGCGCAAACCTTAGCTAACGTATATTTAGCACTAGATAACGATTTAGAAATATTACCAGTTATTAATAAAATAGATTTACCAAGTGCTGACCCTGAAAGGGTAAGACAAGAGATTGAAGATGTTATTGGAATTGATACATCTAATGTCGTTTTAGCAAGTGCTAAAGAAGGTATTGGAATTAAAGAAATTTTAGAAATGATAGTTCGTGATGTTCCAGCTCCAAAAGGAGATCCGGAAGCACCACTTCAAGCTTTAGTATTTGACTCGTTTTATGATCCGTACCGCGGAATTATTCCTCTAATTAGAGTTAAAAACGGAACAATTAAAAAAGGCGACAGAATTAAATTAATGGCTTCAAATCAGTCTTACGAAGTTGTTGAAGTAGGAGTTTACTCTCCTCAAATGACTGAACGTGAAATATTAGGACCAGGATCAGTTGGTTATTTAGTAGCAACCATTAAAGACATTTCTAATGTTAAAGTCGGGGATACTATTACTAGCGTTAAAAATCCAGCAGAAGAACCACTTCCTGGGTATCGTAACTTAAATCCAGTAGTATTCTGCGGATTATATCCGGTTGATAACGATGATTATATCGATTTAAAAGAAGCCTTAGAAAAATTAAAATTAAACGACTCTTCATTAATCTATGAACCAGAAACTTCACAAGCTTTAGGTTTTGGATTCCGTTCGGGATTTTTAGGGTTATTACATATGGAAATTATCCAAGAAAGAATTAGACGTGAATTTGGCGTTGAGCTGATAGCTACCGCGCCATCAGTTATTTATCACGTGTATTTAAACAGTGGTGAAATGATTAAAGTTGATAACCCGTCATCACTACCTGAACCACAAGAAATCGAAAGAATTGAAGAGCCGGTTGTAAAAGCAACCATTATGACCCCAGAACAATACGTAGGTCCAATTATGGAGCTTTGTCAATCAAAGCGTGGTTCATTTATTACCATGTCATATATTGATAAATCAAGAGTATCAATCGTTTATGAACTGCCTTTATCAGAAATCGTTTATGATTTCTTTGATAGACTAAAGAGTGCTACTAAAGGATATGCATCATTTGACTATGATATCGCCGGTTATAAAGAATCAAAACTTCAAAAGATGAATATATTATTAAACGGCGAAGTAATTGACGCATTAGCCGTAATTGTTCACCGTGATTTTGCTTATCGTAGAGGTAAGCAAATTACCGAAAAAATGGCTGAATTAATCCCAAGACAAATGTTTGAAATTCCAGTTCAAGCTGCTTTAGGATCAAAAATTATCGCTAGATCAACAATTCGTGCCTTACGTAAAGACGTATTAGCTAAATGTTATGGTGGAGACGTTTCTAGAAAGAAAAAACTACTACAAAAACAAAAAGAAGGAAAGAAAAAGATGAAGGCAATCGGCCGTGTTGATGTTCCACAAGAAGCATTTTTAGCGATATTAGCACACGGTGATGACTAATGATTGGTCTTTATATCCACATTCCTTTTTGTAAAAGTATTTGTCATTATTGTGATTTTGTTAAGATTGGAGTTCAAAAAGAAGAATACCGAATCAAATATCTTGATACGTTAATTAATGAACTTAACTCTTATCAAAATTATTTTGATAAAATCGATACAATCTACATTGGTGGTGGAACTCCAAACACACTAACCGATGAAGAATTAATAAAATTATTTGAAGCATTAAAACCGATAAAACCAGTTGAGTTTTCAATTGAACTTAACCCTGAAAGTTACACCCATAAACAAGGTGAAATCTTTAAAAAATACGGTGTTAACCGAGTTTCAATTGGAGCCCAAACTAGTGATTTAGAGATACTTAAGTTTTTAAATAGAAGACACGACAATAATCACGTTATTAATGCGGTTAAAAGTTTAAAAAGTTTAGGTATTACCAATATTAATTTAGACTTAATTTTTGCCATCCCAGGGCAAACATTAAAGTCAATTAATCAAGATATTGATTTCTTTATTAAATTAGATATTCCGCATTTATCTTACTATAATTTAATATTAGAAGATAACACTTATTTTCATTATTTATATAACCGTGATAAGTTTCATGAAATTGATGATGATAAATCACGAAAAATGTATGAAAATATTATTGATAAGCTAACTAATTTAGGGTATAATCATTATGAAATTTCAAATTTTTCAAAACCAAATTTTGAATCACTTCATAATTTAAAGTATTGGGAAAACCAAGATTATATCGGAATTGGTTTAGGTGCTCACGGGTTAATTAGCGGAAAAAGGACTTATAACGAAAGAGCTTTTCATAAATACTTAAAAAATACTTTATACGAAGAGTTAATATTATCTAAAGAAGATAAAATCACTGAAGAATTAATTATGGGATTAAGATTAACTAGAGGAATTAATTTAAGTGAGGTTAACTTAAAGTATCAAATTGATTTATATCAAAAGTTTCCTAAAATAAAGGAGATGAAAGATTTGAAATTACTAGCCGAAGAAGATGGTTACTTAAAATTAACTAAAGAAGGAATCTTTTTGGGTAATCAAGTCTTTCAAATATTTGTATGAAATTTATTTTAAGAGAATTTGAATCTTACCTTCAATTAGAAAAAGGATTAAGTGAAAATACCATTAAATCTTATTTAAAAGACTTACAACAATATACTAGTCATTTATCTAAGTATTATGATGTCGATAATCCTGAGAAAATTGAAAAAAGACATATTGAAAATTTTTTGCAGACATTACACCGCAGAAAGTTATCACCAAAAACAATAGCAAGAAAAATTAGCGCGATTAAAAGCTTGCATCATTTCTTGTTTGTTGAAAAAATATTGGATAGTGATATTTCAAGTGATTTTCAGACTCCAAAGATCCCAAAAAACTTGCCAACGGTATTATCTGTTGAAGAAGTCGTAAAAATCCTAGAAATTTCAGAAGCGAAATCTCCGCTTGGCTATCGCAACAAAGCACTATTAGAACTAATTTATGGGTCCGGTCTGCGCGTTTCAGAACTACTAGACATACGGATGAGTGATGTTCATTTGTCAGAACGCTACGTTGTAGTTCAAGGAAAAGGCGGAAAAGAAAGAATTGTTCCAATATCTGATATGGCAATTACTGCCTTAAGAAAATATATGACTGACGCTAGACCTAAGTTAATTAAAAAGCCGTTGCCGCTACCTTATCTATTTATTAATAATGAGGGAGGCAGACTTTCAAGGCAAGGATTTTATAAAGTCTTACAAGGACTTGCAAATGATGCCGGAATCGAAGTTAATGTATCACCGCATACATTAAGACATTCATTTGCTACACACCTACTTGAAAACGGAATTGATCTACGTAGTTTGCAAACATTATTGGGTCATGAGGATATCTCGACCACACAAATATACACACATATAAGTAAAACAAGAGCTCGTCAAGTTTATGATGAGACTCATCCAAGAGCTAAGGAGGCTAAAGTAAATGAATGATTGGATTAAAAATTTACCACCAGAAGATTTTATCTATATGATAGGTGGATTTCTATTATTAGTTTTAGTATTAATTATCGTAATTAAAGTATTCAAGTTATCACAAGAAATCTCAGGAAGAACACTTAAGTTGACTGAAGAATTAATGTCAATTAATGATAACGATGTAACAAACCTTAAGATTGTTAATCGTAGTTATATTGACAATGAGATTACCGAAATTGGAATGATTTATAAAAAAAGAAAGGTTATCATTTTAGAAGATCAAACTAGAGTATATGCGAGAAATAAATTCGAACATGTTATAACTCATAGCGATATTAGAGGGCTATTACATATTGAAGATTTCAAGATTAAAAGATTAAAATTCTATTATGAAAATAGTATTGGAATGTTAATTAAATCAACCGGTAGAGTAACTAGAAATAAAATTAAACGAACTTTAATTGCTGAAAAGAAAGAATTAAGAAGACAAGAAAAACTAGCAAAAGCCGAAGAAAAGAGACAAGCTAAAGAAGCTAAGAAAGCTCGAAAGGCAGCAGATAAAGCACAACGTTATGAAGAAGGAAACTACACAACATGTGATCGTATTAAAATATTCTTTTATAATCTATCAAGACCAATTAAAAAAGCAAGACATAATGCAGTTATAAAACGTAATAAAAAGATTGCCGATAAACGAGCAGAAAAAGAAGTTGAAGAAGAAAGAGAAAGATTAATTGAACAACAAAGATTAATTTACGAACAACAATTAAGAGAAACTAGAAAAGAAGAATTAAGAAACGAATATAAAATTGATGAATTAAAAGCAACACTTGAAGAAGCAGAAAAGAATCCTGAACCATTCATTTTAGAAGAAACAGATGAACCTGTTAAAGAAACTAAAAAAGGAAAAACGAGCTAAAAAACAACCTAAGCAAAAAGAAATTGAAGAGTTATTAGAGGAAGAAAAAATACCTGAAGAAGAAAAAGTTGAAGAATCTGAACCATTAACTGTTGAAGAACTTTTAGAAGAGAGCTCAGAAGATGAGACTGAAAAAGAATAAAACTTTTTAAGTCAAACACTATATAACAAAAATACAAAAAGAAAAACGACTCATTGATGGGTCGTTTTTTTGTTATATCAAAAAATAATAAATAAACGCAAGTTTAGTAAAATTAAACTTTTGAGTGTTTTTTGAAATTTTAAAAAATCATGATTTTTGGAGAAAAAATGAATGAGTGGGTGTTAACTATTAATAATCGATAAATATAGTGGCGCGCTGAGAGCAATCGAGATCTCGTAGATGAGGTAAATGATTGACTCAATTTGACGCTTAAAAAACGGTAAAAAAATAAAATCGAAAAATACACGTCTATTTTGATGAGATAAGAGGAATTTTAACAAAACGACCGAAAGTTTGAGTTAAAAAGTTATCCACATAATCCACACTGTTTTAGTTGTCGGCTTAGTAATCAGCACATTAAAGGGTTTACATAATATATATTATAGGAACAAAAAGAAAATTAAAAAAAAGGCGTTAAACGATTTATTGTAGTTAGAATAAAGGGGTTGATGTAGATTAGAATCAATTATTTGTTTGGTTTTGGTAATTAAACTCCTTACGCTTCTTCTTTTGAGGTAGTTTATAAACAAAAGAGAAGCCTCAGCGTAAATCGAGATAACGAAACTTGTACTCACCATAAAGTGGATGTCTAGAAACTCGTAAAGGCCGCTTTTAGCTAAAAATGGATCTATATTATACCTGATTATAATATGATGATGAAAAATATGATTTCTTCTTCTTCTACTTTTGCATGGGTGTGTGTCTTTTTTTGATCAAAAAAATCGGGTACGATTTAAACAATCGAATTAGTCGAAAACACACAATAACTAAACTCACATTAAAATTCGATTTTACTAAACTTTTTATATAATTATATTAAATATAAATAATGAAAAAGCACCAATTTTCTCTATATGTAAAAATTATATATTAGTTGAATTTACGGTTTTGTTTTATTTATAAAAAATATAATAAACGAAAAATAATAACTTTTTATTATTTATATAAAATATAAATTAGTTCAATTTACGGTTTTAAGTTTAATTATAAAAATTATATATTAGTTCAATTTACGGTTTTTAGTTTAACTATAATATTTATAATTAGTGTAACAACATATTAATTTGATTTATAACTCTTTATTTTAATTATATAAAATATGAATTAGTTCAATTTGCATTTTCTAACCTAATTATAAAAATTATATATTAGGTCAATTTACGCTTTTATTTTTACTTATAAAAAATATATATAAAATTAATTTATGCATTTGCTGTGATGAATCGAGTTTGTTATAAACGTATGATTGGTCATCTCGATTTGACATTAAAAAAAGTGGATTTTCGTTCCACTTCTCGCTAATGATATTTATCATTATAAAAATAAAAGGCGCCATTAAATGACGCCTAATATGTATTAATTATTTCTTAGCTCTCTTTTCTTTAATTGCTGCTTTAGCTGCTGCTAATTTAGCAATAGGAACTCTAAATGGAGAACATGATACATAGTCTAATCCTACGCTGTGGAAGAATTCAACAGATCTTGGATCTCCACCGTGTTCACCACAAATACCGACGTGTAAATTATTGTTGCCTTTACGTCCTTTTTCAACTGCCATCTTAACTAATTCGCCAACACCTTTTTGGTCGATTGTTTGGAATGGGTCGAATTCAAAGATTCTCTTATCTTGATAATCTTTTAAGAATCCTGCAGCGTCATCGCGTGAGAATCCATAAGTCATTTGTGTTAAGTCGTTTGTACCAAATGAGAAGAAATCTGCTTCTTTGGCAATTTCATCAGCACGGAAGCAAGCTCTTGGGATTTCCATCATAGTACCAACTAAGTAATCCATTTTAATACCAGATTGAGCAATTAATCTGTCAGCTGTTTCAACAACAACTGCTTTAACATATGTTAATTCTTCAACGTCTCCAATTAATGGAATCATAATTTCAGGAACTAGTTTCCATTCTGGATGTTCTTTTTGAACTTTAATATAAGCATTAATTAATGCTGTAGTTTGCATTTCAGCAATTTCAGGGTAGCTAATTGAAAGTCTTACACCACGGTGTCCCATCATTGGGTTAAACTCATGAAGTGATGTAATGATTGCGTTAACTTCTTCTGGGTTTAATTTTAATTCTTCAGCTAATTCTCTAATGTCAGACGTACTTGTTGGTAAGAATTCATGTAGTGGTGGGTCTAAGTAACGAACAGTAATTGGATGACCTTCCATTGCTACGATTATCTCTTCAAAGTCTTTTTGTTGGATTGGTAATAATTTATTTAAAGCGATACGTCTTTGATCTCCAGTTCTTGCTAGAATCATTTCTCTCATCGCTTTAATTCTTGTTCCTTCAAAGAACATATGTTCAGTTCTAACTAGTCCAATTCCCTCAGCTCCGAATGCTAATGCTTGGCGAGCATCTTGAGGAGTATCAGCGTTAGTTCTAACGCCTAATTTACGGAATTCATCTACCCATCCCATGAACTCTTCGAAGTCACCAGAAATCTTAACAGGAACAGTTTTAACTTTTTGTCCGTAAACATTACCTACTGTACCATCTAATGCAATCCAGTCGCCTTTTTGTAGGCGTTTGCCGCCTAATTCAAAGAATCCCATCTCTTCATTAATATAGATGTTATGAGCTGATGCAACGCATGTTTTACCCATTCCACGAGCTACTACCGCTGCGTGAGATGTCATACCACCACGTGCTGTTAAGAATCCTTCTGATAAGTGCATTCCTTCAATGTCTTCTGGAGAAGTTTCAACTCTAACTAAAATTGAAGGTGTTCCTTGTTTATGGAAATCTAATACTTGATCAACTGAGAAAGCAACAACACCTGTTGCAGCACCTGGAGATGCTGGAAGACCAGAACCGATAGGTTTAATGTGTTTTAATTCTTCTTGATCAAATGTAGGGTGTAGTAAGTTATCTAAGTGTTCAGTACCTACCATCATTACTGCATCTTCTTTAGTAATTAAACCTTCATGAACCATATCAACAGCGATCTTTAAAGCTGCGTGAGCAGTTCTCTTACCGCTTCTAGTTTGTAAGATGTATAATTTTTCATTTTCAATAGTAAATTCAACGTCTTGCATGTCTTTATAATGGTTTTCCAAGAAATGCATTGTGTCAACGAATTCTTTATGAACTTTAGGTAGAACATCAGCTAAAGTATCTAAGTGTTGTGGAGTTCTAGTTCCCGCAACAACGTCTTCACCTTGGGCGTTCATTAAGTATTCACCAAATACGTGGTTTTCACCAGTAGCTGGGTTACGGCTAAATGCAACTCCAGTACCTGAAGTAGGTCCCATATTACCATAAACCATTTCTTGAACGTTAACTGCAGTTCCCCATTCGCTTGGGATTCCGTTCATTCTACGGTAATATTCAGCTCTTGGGTTTTCCCATGATCTAAATACTGCAGAAACTGCTCCAATTAATTGTTCTTTTGGATCAGTTGGGAACTCATTATTAGTATTTTCAAAATAGATATTTTTGAATTTTTTAACCATTAACTTTAAGTCTTCAGCTGTAAATTCGTTATCTAATTCGATTCTTCTTTCTCTTTTCATTTCGTCGATTAATCTTTCGAATTTCGACTTATCAAATCCTAAAACAACGTCTGAATACATTTGGATGAAACGACGATATGAGTCATATGCAAATTGAGGATTTCCAGTTGCTTTGGCTAAACCTTCGGCTACTTCATCATTTAAACCTAAGTTTAAAATTGTATCCATCATCCCTGGCATTGAAACTCTAGCTCCAGATCTAACTGAAACTAATAATGGGTTTTTAGGATCTCCAAATTTCTTACCTGAAATTTTTTCTAATGCTTTAACATTTTCAAAAATTTCTTTTTCAATTTCTTTCGAAATTTTTGCTCCATCGTGATAAAACTGGGTGCAAGCTTCTGTTGTAACAGTGAAACCTTGAGGAATTGGTAAACCTAATTTAGTCATTTGGCCAAGGTTAGCCCCCTTACCTCCAACTAAATTTCTCATTGTTTCGTCTGTTTCATTAAACAAATAAACAAATTTTTTTGACATAAATACACTCCTTTATATAAATATAGTATTTTTTACACTCCGATGTTATTATAACATAATAATAAAAAAATTTTATAAATAATAATTTTATAGCCATCCTTATTTAAATATACAATAAAAAAAGCTATCAAAAATCAGTTTTTTGGTGATTTTTAATAGCTTTAAATTGTTATAAAACGTTTCTAATAAACATAGTGATATGTTTAGCGATTTCTTCTGGTAATTGATATAAAAGTGAATGACCAAATCCGCCGTATTCAATTAGCCGTGAATTATCTTTTAATGCATAATAATTATCTAATACCATTTCGCGTGGAGTCAATATATCATTTACTCCCACTAGATGAAGAACTGGTAATTTAATAAAGTTAATTGTATGATTTCCTGCGGTATAAAAATTATGACCACTATCCATATTGAAGGCCGCGATAGCAAAGATTGCTTCTGGAAGTCCTCTTAATTTCATTACTTCATCAATTAAAATATTGTAGTAGTCCTCATCTGGATGATATTTTTTAAAGAAATACGTGTCCATAAACTTAATTACATCTTCACGATTTCCTTCATTAATTGCGGTAAGAATAGGTTTAACTACGATATCTTCTTCTAATTCTTTAGCTGACTGATAAGTATCAGCAGTTAAAACATTACCAAATTCATCTTTTTTATAAAGTGGATAACCACGGTAAGTAGTTGAGGAAATTAAAATTAGCGACTTAAATAAGTTTGGAAAATGTCCGCATAGCTGCATAGCAACACCACCGCCTAATGAAAAACCAACAAGGTGAGGATCTTTAATGTCTAAAGCTTTAATAAATCTAGTAATATCTTCAACATAATCATCAATTGAAGTAACTTTACGATAACAGGTTGAGTCCCCAAAACAACGTAAATCAACGGCATAAATCGTATAAACCTCTGGATTTAATTGATTAATCAACTGTAAAAACTGCAAACTTGATGCATAATTACCATGAATCAAAATCATGTTGGTGTTACCATGACCTGATTTAATGTAAGCTAGTTTTTCTCCATTTTTTAATTGCTGGAATAATTTTTGCATAATATCAACTCTTTTTTATTTTTTATTTAAGAAGACAACAATATAGGCTATAGATTGGTCAGTTTTATCGAAGAAAATCATGTTTCCACAATCGTCATATCCGATTATTTCAGAAACACTTTCTAGAGCATTATAATTATCAGTTGTCATAAATTCAGGAGCTAAAACATCGTCTTGTTTGCCCCATAAATGTAATACTGGACAAGTAATATTTTTAATAGTATTAGCACCAGGTGCATAAAGTGATGCTTCATTTGGCATATTTTGATTTGATAAAGCCCAGTTAGCGTCTAATAAATTTCTTTGCTTGAACGCTTCATCAACATATAAATCTAATTCACTATCTGGAATTGGATTATATGAAAGACCAACTAGAGATTCTTTCATTGTCTTTTTTATCATTAGCTTTAAAAATTTCTAATCCAGCACCGATGGCGATATCATTAGCCATATCTTCAGCCGAAGTAAAAGCGGATTTTTCGCCAGTAATTCCGTTAACACTATATGTTGGATACCCTTTGTGAATGGTTGAGGCAACTAGCACCATTTTTTTGACCATAGTTGGATATTTTGCCGCTAATTCCATTCCATTGCGACTCCACCACCCATTGACCAGCCAATGACATAGGCGCTAGTTACCCCTTTAGCTTCCATAAATAGCTTAATATCTTCAACTAAATCAATAAAAATAGTAATTTTGGTGTTATATGATGAATCCCCAAAACCACGGAAGTCTGGAGCCAAAATATGATAATCAGCTTTTTTAGGACTAATATTGAAATTTTATGCTACTTCTTCATTGATATTTAATAAAACTCCGGGATTATCAATTATTAATTCTGGTTCTCCAGAACAACCAACAAGTCCAAACACACTAGTTAAAACTAGTGATAACGATAAAAATAATTTAAATATTTTTTTCATTGTTTTATATTATTTGCTTTCTAAGAAATTTATAATATCTTTAATTGATTCTTCTCTCTTATCGTAGAAAATCATATGACCGCAGTCATAGTAATAAATTAGTTTAGAATTGTCTCTTAAGGCGTTGTAATTGTCTAAAGTCATATATTCTGGTGCTAACCAAATATCTTTAGAACCCCACATATGTAGAACAGGGCAAGCAATGTTTTTAATAGTATCTGAACCTTTAGAATAGTGTGAAGGTTCACTAGACATATTCATTGTTGAGATGGCCCAGTCTGCATCAATTAAATTCGCTTGTTTTAATGATTCTTTAGCATATAAAGTTAATTCTTCATCTGGAATTGGTTTTGATGCTAAAGCCATTAATGCTTGTTTCATAAAGTCAAGATTTTGTGTTTTTTGAACCGCAAGTAAAGGTGCTACTTGGATTGGGTCATGAGCCATTTCTTCTGGTGAAGCATAGCACTCGCCAACTAGTTGATTACCTTCAGCATCCTTTTTGAATACTGGATAACCTTTATGTGTTGTTGATCCAATTAGCACTAATTTTTTAGTCATTTTTGGATGGTTAGCAGCAAATTCCATACCAACACCGCCACCTAATGACCAACCAAATACATAGGCAGATTCAACTTTCTTTTCTTTTAAAAATAAAGCTAAATCATCGGCTAATTCTTTAAAGCTTGAGATTCTCTTATTGTAAGTAGAATCACCAAATCCACGTAAATCTGGTACTAATAAATGATATTTATCTTTTAATTCTTCAATCATTCTTATCCAGTGAACACTACTTGAAAAGTTACCATGAACTAATAATACAGTTTCTTTTCCTTTTGGATTTTCTTCTAAATACGCTAGTGTTTCTCCGTTAGATAATTTTACTCTTTTTTTGTCTAAATTTAAATTCATAATATAACCCTTTCTATATTTTAAATTCTAATTTTGGATTATTAATAAATCCGTAAGTTAAACTTGTAAAAACCCAAGGATTTTCATATGGTGAAACATGTCCTGTGTCAGCCATTAAAATTAGTTGTGAGTTTTTGATGTTTCTATGTAGATATTCTTGACGAATATATGGGAACAAATAATCTTCGGATCCTCCAACAATTAAGGTTGGTGCGGTGATATCTTTAAGTTTATCTCTTGAATCATGTGATAAGCAGCTTTGACATAAGCGATAAATAGATTCGCGATATTCTTTTGATTTGAAAAAATCAACTAGAAGTTCTTCTCGCTTCTTTAACCAATCACTTCTTGTAAGATACCAAGTATATCCGTAAAATTGTGGCACCATTGTTAAATAAAAGTCATAAGGATCACCTAGTTTTGCTGATGATTGCCAAGCATAAAAGATTTCAGCTTCGCGTTTATTAACGTTAGCTGTCGTATTAAATAGAACTAACCTATCAACTAAATTTGGATATCTAGAAGCTAAGTTAATTGCGACATAACCACCGTAACTAATTCCCATAACTGAGGCTTTTTCATAGCCTAAATACGTAATTAGACTTGCGATTAAATCACTTTGATCATCAATGGTATATTCAAAATCAACTTTTGATGATTTGCCTTGATCAATCATATCAATTCTAATTAAAGTATTATGTTTTCTTAAAGGCTCAGCAATTGGTTCCCATGAATCAATAGTCATCATAATACCATTTAAGGCAATTATTGGTTTGCCACTACCCTCAACCAAATATTTAATCTCTAAACCATTATAATTAAATGTATCTACCATATTCACTCCTTAATTAAATCTTAAACTCGACTACTGGATTATTAATAAATCCGTAGACGATACTTGTGTAAGCCCAAGGATTTTCATATGGTGAAACGTGTCCAGTTTTTGCCATTTTAAGTAGTTGTGAGTTTTTAATATTTTGGTGTAAATATTGTTGTCTTGGATAAGGAAGTAAATAATCTTCTTCTCCCGAAACAATTAATGTGTGAGCTGTGATATTTTTAAGAATATCTTTACAGTCATGTGATAAACAGCTCTTAGCGAGTCTATAAACAGTTTCACGATAATCTTTAGATTTAAAGAATTCAATTAAAATTGATTCTCTTTGTAACATCCAATCATTTCTAGTAGTGTACCAAGTTGGTCCGTAGAATTGTGGAATGGTTGCAAGATAAAATGCATAAGGATCATCGCCTTTTGCAGTTACTAGGAAAGTTTTAAATAATTCGGCGTCACGTTCGGTTACGTCAGCTGCAGTATTAAATAAAACTAATCTATCAACTAAATTTGGATATCTCGAAGCTAAATTGATCCCTACATATCCACCATAACTAATTCCCATTACTGAAACTTGTGGATATCCTAAATGTTTAATAAAACTAGCAATCATATCGGCTTGATCACTAATTGTGTAGTCATAATTCACTTTAGATGACTGGCCTTGGTCAATCATGTCAAGTCTAATTAAAGTGTTAGACGCTCTAAACGATTCGGCGATTGGTTCCCAAGAGTTAATTGTCATCATAATGCCATTTAACACTAATAGAGGTTTGCCTTCTCCTTCTACTAAGTATTTAATGTCTAAATCTTTATATTTAAAAGTCTTCATTAAATTTCACTCTATCTCTCTTAGATAAAATGCCAATTTCACAGGCATTATTAAATAACTCTTCCCTAAAGTCTGGGTGAGCTATTTTAATTAAGGCGATTGCTCTTTCTTTTAATGTTGTTCCTCTTAATTCAGCAACACCATATTCTGTAACAACGTTATCAACATCGGATCTTGATAATGTTACCGCACCCCCTGGTGTAATAAATGGTACGATTTTAGATTTTGGTTCTCTTTCTCCAGTTTCCGGATTTCTCACTAACGCTGTTGAATATAAAGCGATGAAAGATTTTCCGTTTTTAGAGTTTTGAGCTCCGACAGCTGTATCTACTTGTCCACCTGCGCCACTAAATTGACGAGTTCCAATTGATTCACTGGCAACTTGACCATCTAGTGATACTTCAAGTGCGGCGTTAATAGATACTTGGTTATCGTTTTGTCCAATAACATATGGATCATTTACCCAAGCTCCGTTCATGATTAAAACAGAAGGGTTATTATTAATAAAATCATATAATTTTTGATTACCAAATGCGAATGCAGCTACATGTTTTCCTGGTAAAACTTTCTTCTTCTTACCAGTTACTGCACCAGCTTCAATTAAATCAACCATAGTTGAAGTAAACATTTCGGTATGGATTCCTAAATCTTTTTTATCCATTAATTGCTGAGCAACTGCGTTAGGAATTCCACCAATACCTAATTGAATTGTCGAACCATCTTCAATTCTTTCGGCAATTAATTTACCAATAGCGATATCTTTTTCATTTAGTGGGACATCAGGAATAGTTGGACATGGATAATCAGCTTCGATTAAATAATCAACTTCACTAATATGAACTTCTAAATCACCAAATGTTCTTGGGAAATTAGGGTTAATTTCTAAAACAGTAACTTTAGCATTTTTAACCGCTGCTTTTTCATAAACGTTACATGTTGAAAGTGAAATAAATCCATGTTCGTCTGGCATTGATGCAGAACTCACAAAGTAGTCATATTTGACTCTTTGGAATCTTTTAGTTGCAGCATAATGTAAGTAGTTAGGAATAAATGAAGCATTTCCATTACCATGTGCTTTTCTAATTGCTGGATCATAGAACCATGATGCGATTTCAATTTTATCTGCATATTTTTCAGTATAAATTGGCGCATCTTGTCTAATGCCTAAACAGTTGGTAAATTCTAAAGAATTAACTTTATAATCATCAAATGCACGATGAAGGTTAGAAATCGTTAGTTGTGGTTCGTTTGCCGCCATCCCGCCAACAATTTTATCTCCATCTTTAAGCATCTTTAAAAAATCATCTATTTTGATGTATTTTGGTGTTTTTTTCATAATGTTATTACTCCTTTTTTATAAAAAATGGGAGGGAAAAATCCCCTCCCAAATTTACTCTTCGCTTGTTTGGGAAGAGAATCGTTATTATTTATTAATTATTTCTTTTCGATGTCAACTAATTCTTCGAAGTCTCTAGCTAATACGAATGCACCAGCAGTTGAGTCATAACGTAATAAACTCATGTTAGCGATACCCCAGCGTTTTCCATCGCTAAAATCAACTGTAGATCCCATTGGAATATCAATTGGATTTGCTGACATAGCTGCGATGAAGTCTGACCAAGTTACGTCTTTACCTTCTTCATAGTAGTTCTTATCATATTCTGCTAATCCTGCTAAGAACACTTCAATAGCGATGTATCCGGCAATACCGAATGAGTTTGTATATAATGCAAATTTAGTAACATCATCAATATTTGGATTTGCGTTTACTGCAGCAACATAGTTAGCAGCAGCAGCTTGTCCCTTTTCAGATAGAATGTCAACCCATGCGTTAACGTAAACGTTAAAGTTATAAGTTAATTTAGTATCGAATGCAGTTGGGTCAGCGTTAACATATGATGAGAATACGTCAGCTGTGTTACCATTTCTTGCAAGTGCAGATAACATAGCTTTGAATGGAGCTTGGTTAGCAGCAATAATGATTGCTTCTACTCCTTCATTTTTCATCTTAAGTGCAGCAGCATTTAAGTTCGCTTCTGAAGTTGCGTCGATTTGTTGTTCAACTAAAGATTCAGTTCTCTTTAAGATCTCAAACTCTTCTTTAATACCATCTAGAATTCCTTTACCAGCATCATCGTTAGTATATAAAACACCAACTTTTGCTTTAGAATCTAATGCAGCACCCATTGTGTCAACACCAGTTCCAGTTAATGATCCGTGAACTTTTTCTTTTAAAAGTCTAGCAGCCATAATTCTACCGTCAGTTTGGTAAATTGGTTGTACTGGCATAATTGACCATCCGTCTCCACCTTTTCTAGCTTCTGCTGTATATAAGTCGTTAATACCTGTTGCAGCATAAACCATTGGGATACCTGTTTCGTTCATTAAGTCAATTGTTGCACCAACTGTTGGTGTACCAAAGTGACCTACTAGAGCGAATACTTTGTCTTCGTAGATTAATTTTTCAGTTAATAGAAGACCAGTATCTGCTGAGAACTTGTCATCATAAGTAATTAACTTAATTTTTCTTCCGCCCAAGTATCTTTCTTCAGCTGGTAGAGCGTTATATTGTGCGATTCTACCTTCGATTGCTTGGTTGAATGGAACCCCAACCGCTGAAGATGGACCTGAAGTTGTTGCAGTGTTTCCAATATAGATCCACTCATCATCAATACCTTGTGCAGCTTCTTCTTTTTTACAGCTAGCTAATCCTACAACTAATAAAGCCATAGCTGCAGTTAATAATAATTTTTTTATAAGTTTCATTTTTAGTTTCT
>DUQW01000042.1 GCA_012837585.1 Acholeplasmataceae bacterium | reverse complement strand
CTAAATCTTACCACGTGAATAATGATTCCTAAAACAAATATAATGGCGGCAATTAAAAGTGGTAAAAACTCACTAAACGTCTTTAGGTTAAGGTCAGTTGAATTAAATAGATAGCTATAACCCATAATTATAGGTATACCGTAGGCCATATTATCATAAAAGCTAACTACAAAAAACCAAATGACAATTAACAAAATCATTATAAGCGTGTTAAAAAGATGTTGGCCAAGTAACTTACCCCCCACTCTAACATGCCAGCCGATAAATACTAAACTTACAATTGTTAGTAAATACCATTTAGATTTTAAATATTTTTCAATGTTATCTTTAATATTACTCATGTTGTTCTGCTATTCTTACGATAATATATCCTAAGTATAATCCTTCACCTTCTTGGGTATCTCCGACCCAAATATGTACTTGATAATCACCAAGTGTTTCTGGTAATACTGGTAAAACCTCATTACCTAATCTGTCATGGTAAAGTAGTAAATCTCCACCAATAGCGTAATCATATCCGTAAATAATATATTCTGATATAGGATTATTAATATCATTTAAGTTAGTAATTCTAATCGTTCCAGTTTCTTTAAACATATTTAGGAATAAGTAAACGAAATCAAGACCGAAGGTCGTGGTTTCGTTAGCACCAATTCTAACGTTAATTACGATTCCTGAAAAATCTACTTTTTCTCCCGGAAGATATTGAACTTTATACGGTTCTTGAAGTTGCCATTTAACACCGTATGCATCATTTGACCATCTTCTAATCATTTTACCGCTACCAATTGGAATAACAAACTCATCAAAGCCTATTGCGGTAATATTAGCGTCAATCGATTTCGATCTAACGGAAACTATTGGCGCTACTAATTCTTTAATTTTGTATTCAAATTTTCCTAATATTGTAATATTAGCGGTTTTGGTAACAATATCGTTGTTGTAAATAGCTTCAACTCTTAAACCAGAGTTAAACCCTTGAGTAATCTTGATATTTTTAACAATAACATGTGAGCCGTAAGCATATAAACCAGCACCAGGAGTTAACATATCGCTTCCTCCGCCCGGTCTAATAAACTCGACATTTTCATAATAGCCGTTAATACTATTTGATACTAAAACGTTATATCTACTTGAGTGATCTATTTTAATATCTTTAAACCAAACATTATTACTTCTTACTTCAATAAAAGTAAATATTCCTAAACTAGATAATGTGTAATTATCACCAATAATCGTTACCGGATAGTTAATAACTATCGGTCTTTTTGTTCCAGTTTCACCCGGATCATCAATTTTAGTATATTCAATATCAGCCGTAAACTTAATCGCTTTAGCTTTATTAGCGATCGCATCTAATAATTCTAATTCATTAGAGACTAATGTATAGTTGCTACTAACTAAAACTGGTTCACTAACAATTACACCTTCTCCACTATTAGGGCTAAATTTAGCTCTAACTAATTTTGGTTCATCTAATGTGTTTAAATCAAATGTAATAGAGTTTTTGTTTTCTAAAGCGATAACTTCATACTCACTTTTACTTTGTGTTAAAACTTCCCAACTATAAGTTCCTTCTAGTTGATTATTAAACATTGAAACAATTTCCATTTGATTTAACTCATTAACTTGACCAGATAATAACAACTTACCATAACTAGTTCTAATATAAATCTTATTAGAGATGAATTTATTACCCTTTAATCTAGCTTCAACTCTTACTAATCCACTAGATGAAGGTTGATAAGTAAATGTTTGATTTTTTCTAAATTGGATAGCTTCAACTTCTTCTTTTGTCTCTTCATTAACAATCCACCACGATAATTCTTCTTCACCGTAACCACCAGTAATTAGCGCACTAAACTCGATTGGTGTTGATTGATCATTTAAAACATTATCAACAATCGTTCCGTCTAATCCCGGGTGGGTTGTCATAATTTCAACCGAAGCGGTAATACCGCTAACTTTAATCGTTTTTGTGTCAGTTTTAAAATGATATTCTTCTCCTTCAACAGTGAAAGTAACTGTTGCGTAAATATCAGTTTTACTAAGTAGACCTGAAATTGGAGTATATTTATACTCCTCACCCTCATCCACATCAATTAAATTACGATTCCATGTTATTTTAGACGGAGTATATTTTTCAGGATCTTGGTTATGTTTAATATTAAACTTAACTTCAGTGACGTTTTCATCGATTTGAGTCAAATTTCCTTTATGCTCAAGTTCAACCTCAACTGAATCTGGGTCAAATGGTTTTTCCTCTTCAGGCACACGACAGCCTGAAAGAGCGAAAACTAATATTATGACTAAGATTAAATATTTAAATCGTTTCATTTTTCTCTACCTCCACTAAAATAAGTAGGATCTAATAAATAAACAGTAAATGGATATCTTCCCCCAATTGCTGGGTGCATCGCTTCCATCGTCGATGGAGTGCGCGTTTGCATGATTAAATCGCCTGTTGTTTTTTCATCTAAGTTGATTTCACTGTAGTTAACCGCACCACCACGAATCATAATTACTGGTGATACATAGTAATTTTTACCTTCTTTATAAATTACTTCACTATAAGTTTTTAACTCATCAAGAAGTGATAAAACGTTTTGTTCTTCTAGCATACCGCTAGCTTCATCTAAGTTTCTCCAGTTTTTTGAAGTATCAAGTGAGTTAATCGCGCTAGCACTTGTACTTCCTAAAACTTCTAAAACACTATAACCTTTATTACCATCAGCGGCCTTAGAGTTTTGAAGTAAAACTCCAATTCCAACCCATTCAAATGATAAGTTTCTTACAATAACTTTAGTTGAGTTAATCTTTAGAGCACCTTCGCGCTGATTATCAATATCTAATCCGGCCATTAATGCTCCGACAAACTTAACATTATCAACAATAAACTCACTTGGAACAAATACTGATCTACCATCAATAACGGTATTTAACGCTTTTCCTTCAACCATAATATTATATCTACCATTTTCTATGATTGAATTAGTAATTCTTTGAGTTCTTGCAGTAAGTGAAGCTGACATTTGTAAGTTAATAACATTTTCACTTGGGACAATTTGTCCTTCAACATCCATCAGTGGTCCCACAATATGGATTTGGTTAAGTGATGTTTCATCACCAGTAACTCTTACAGCTGAACCTTTAATAATATTTTTATGGGTAATTTTATAATTATTACCTTCATATTTAGTACCATTAGTAATTAAAAGTGGTTGCGGAATATCAATTTCTTCTAATTGATAAACATTTCCACCTGATCTTGTAAACTCTAATATTTCTTCAAAAGACTTATCTTTAATGTTGTATCCGGATGATACATTAAAAGTATATTTCGCTTGGCGCCCTTCTTGGGTTGTAGTTGTGAAAACTTGTAATCTTTCTTCAGGAGCGAAATTTAAGATAAAATATCCTTCCCCCGGAATATCTTTAATGTGTTTTTCAACCACTTCGCCTTTTAATACTGCACCTGGATTATCTTTATCAAACTCAGGTGTAATTTGGCTAAAGATACCACTAGGATCAGCATCTTTTGGAAAATACTTAAAGTCTAATCTAACACTATTACTATAACCGAAATGCAAACTTTGATGTAGGGCCTCTTTATACTCGAAAATGACCGTTTTAATTTTATTTGGATCATCTGCCGGGTTAACAACCGAAACGTCGATTTTTGCCTCATATTTGCCGTCTTCAGTAATAATAATTATCTCAGTATAGCCGTATTCATATAATTTTACTTTAAGTGAACCGACACCATCACTACCCATAACTATTTCTTCATCTTTAATTTCTGATGTGAAAACATCTGATGAATAAGTTTTGATTTTATGGTTTCTCGCATTTGATGGTAAAACTCTAACAAATACTTCTTTTTCACTTGTTTGATCATTTAATTCAGTTTCTTTAACGTCGATTGTTGTTGACCAGTTAAACCCGTCAAGTGAAACTTCAACTTTTTCAACTGGTAGTGGAATATACCAGCCAATAATTGAAGCCGAAATATTAATAATCGCAAAAATTAAGATTGGAAAAGCTAGTAAAAATAATACAAGCAACTTTTTCATATTTTATCCCTCCTTAATCTTCTTAAAAATATATAGCTAGTTATTAAAAAATATAAAATAGCCATCGTCATTAAAATAGTATATGTTACTTCAATTGGAAAATAAATACCACCTGGTCTTTTCTCATTGAAAAATGGTAAAACACTTAACATTGCTCCCATCACTACGGCAAGTAATAATCCCATTGCGACATTAGTTAAGAAGTTAATGCTTCTACCAATACCGCTAGCGTATTGCGGATCTTTATAATCTTTGTAAATGGAAATAGTTGAGTAACCTAATAAAAAGAAAAATGAAATTCCTGCAATTAAGAAAAATTGACCAATAGTAAGCAGTGGTTCTTTAATAAATGTTAAAATCGCTAGTCCCGTTACCATCATTACTGTATTAAGTAATACTGGTAATAAAATTCTAACTAATAAATAATAACGATATCTAATTGGGAAAATTCTACCTAAATAATGAGCTCCTTTTTCACTAGATATTAAGTTAGTTTGGAAGCTTGAGGATAAAATAATAAAAATTAATGTTGTAAGGAGTGCAACTCCCGGTACAATTAAAAGTCCAACTGATTCCGCACCTAATTGAGCGGTAACTTTAACCGTCATTACTACAAATAGTGGCATTAACGCGTTTATAACAATAACTTGAAACGCGTAATCCGGGTTTCTAGAAATAGTTTTTAATTCTTTTCTAATAATTGCAACAACTTGATTGGCTTTTGGTCTTTGATGAAAATTATATATTTTTTGTCTTCCACCTTTTCTCGCTTGTAGTTTAGGGGCAAATCTTGTCAGCAAGAAATATGCTAAAACCATTAATAAAACTGAACCTAGTAATAATAGACCTAAATATAGTATAAACTTACCAAATTGTGGATCACTAATTACTTCATAAATCGCATTACTTAAAAGTAAATTTTTCGTACTATCTTTAATTAATTGAAGTTGTTCACTATTAATAAATCCACCAGAGTTATTAATTAAATTCATCACCACCGAGATGAATTTAGCATAAACAATATAAAATACCCCAAGTATTACAATAACGGCTCCTAAAGCGATTGAGATGTGGCGTTTTAACACATTTATAATAAAAAACGCCGGTACACTTATAATCACCGCAGCCACTAGTGGTAGCGGAATAACTATTAGTGTCGTAACTAATAATCTTAAATAAAACCATACACTAAAATCGCCTGAAATACTAAAAGTAATAATAAAGAATCCAAAATAAAATAAAACTAATGCGGCTTGTTTTAAGGCGATGTAAATCGCTTTAGAAACTTGGATTTTATATGTCTCTACTGGAAGTCTTGCAAATAAATCGTAGTCTTTATCGTAATAGAAATTCTTTAATATTTCTGCGGTTTGATATATTACAGAAATAACAAGTAATAAGGCAATTACAGCAGTAATATATGTTTTTTCAAGATCAAGTCTGTGAAATGGAACAGTTACTTTTAACATCGTGAAAAAGAAACTAACAAAGACACCAAGTAATAAGAAAATAGCTAAAAGAGGAGACCAAATCTTATTCCCTTTTACATCATCTACTCTTGGCAGTGAGCGTTTAAATTGTAGTTTTAATAGTGTTAGTATATCTTTCATCTTTTAACCAAATCTTGAAATATTTTATTTAAGTTGATTGAATCATCAACTTGATAAGTTCCTTTAATTTCTCCGTGATCAATTATTGCGACTCTGTCGCATAATTCTTCTACTATGCTTAAAATATGTGAAGAAAAGATAACTGTCTTTCCACCTTTAGCATAATCTAAAATAAATGATTTAATTTCTTCCATACTAATTGGATCAAGACCAACAAGTGGTTCATCTAAAATCCAAATATTTGGATAATGGATAATCCCGCCCATAATGGCAATCTTTTGTTTCATCCCGTGTGAATATGTCTTAATTTGTTTGTTAAGATGTTCAGACATTGCCAGTAACTTTTCAAGCTTCGCAACTCTTTCAATACGATCTCTAACCGATACTTTATACATATCAGCCATAAAATTAATATATTCAATTCCGGTTAATTCTTCAAATGTAGCGTGGTTGTCAGGAATATATGCAAGTTCCATTTTCGCTTCAATTGGATTATCTTTTAAGTTATATCCATTAATAATAATTTCACCCTCATCAAAAGGATGAATTCCGGTAATAGCCTTAAAGGTAGTGGTTTTTCCACTACCATTTAAGCCTAGTAATCCAAATATTTCACCTTTATGTAACTCTAGTGATACATTTTTTACTGCATCAACATTACTACCATAATATCTTTTCGTTAAGTTTTTAATTTTAAGCATCTTCTAGTCTCCTTTATATTCCCCAGTAAACATATGATATGATGGTGGATTAAATAATCCTTCACTTTCTACAAATGCTGGTGAATATCTTTGATCAAATACACCTGGTTCAGTTTCGATTTGTTCTACTTTATTGTAAGTATATACATAACCATAGCCTTGAGCTATTGTTATATTTTTATAAGCATGTTGGAATATAGTTGCAAAATTATCAATTGGGTTTGTATCTTCTAAGTTTGTTTTAATATCAACTGGTGAGACAAACATTACTGCAGGTGCCATTACTGCTTCACTACCTCTGTCGTAAACTAATTGGTTTTCAAATGTTTGCCATAAATCGTCAATGATTCCACCAACAACATCTTTAACCCCAAATGGTAGTGGAGCACCTTTAATATTTTCTTTTGTTTCAAAAGCGTAAATCTTAGTATTTCCAACAAAATTTAAATAAATATTATCAATATCAAGTTCGTTGATATTATAACCCGTATTATTTAAATAAACGATTGGTATTCCCATACCGGTTACATTAAACGGATCATTTGGATTATTTACCTTAATCATAAAGTCTTTATCAGTCCGGGCAATCACTTTACTATCAATTAAAATTAACTTGCCGCCACCACGTCTTCTAATACCAAATGGTCCACTTAAAATGGTTGAGTTTAAAATAGTTAAATCACCAGTTGCCGTATTAGGAATTTCAATACTTTCGCGGCCACCAGTAATAAATGAATTTTTAATAATTCCTCCGGTAAATGTTACGGCAGTATCACTATTAATCGTACGATTACCAGCTCCAGCTGATTCATAAGAATCAGTCTTACGCTGAATAATTCTAACATTATCAATCGTACCGGCAGTATTTATTAAATTCTTACCACCATCTTGTGGTTTGTATTTATCTGAATATGCCGCTGAATAACTATTAATTTCATAATT
>DUQW01000041.1 GCA_012837585.1 Acholeplasmataceae bacterium | reverse complement strand
TAAGTAATTGTGGTTTTAATTTTTCTATAGAAGCAAACCATTGTGGTGTCGCTCTAAAGATAATTGGTTTTCTAGTTCTCCAGTCATGTGGATATTGGTGTTTAACTTTAGTATGACGAAGTAGTACACCTAAGTCACTTAATTTTTCAATAATCTTAGGGTTAGCATCAGCGTAAAATAGCCCACTGAACTCACCTGCTTCTTCAGTTAAATATCCTTCTGGATTAACTGGAGATAAAATATCTAAATTATATTTTTGACCAACGATATAGTCATCCGAACCGTGTCCTGGTGCTGTATGAACTAAACCAGTACCGTCATCAGCAGTAACGTGTTCTCCTAAAATAACTGGTGAAGTTCTTTGATATATTGGGTGAACATATTCTAAGTTTTCTAATTGTTCACCTAAGTATGTTTTTAGAATTTTAACATTTTCAAATGATAAAATTTCTGTTAAATCTTTTAATCTTGATTTAGCAACAATATATTTGTTCTTGTTAGTTGAAATTAAAACATATTCTAATTTTGGATGGACTGAAGTTGCTAAGTTAGCTGGTAACGTCCATGGTGTAGTAGTCCAAATAATTAATTTAGCATCTTTTAATTCTCCAACTACATTAACTAACGGGAACGCAACATAAATTGAATCAGATGTTACTTCATGGTATTCAATTTCTGCTTCAGCAAGTGCTGATTCACTTGATGGTGACCAGTAAATTGGTTTTAATCCACGGTAAATTAAACCGCGTTCAACCATTTTAGCAAATAATCTAATTTGTCTTGCTTCATAATCTGGTGTTAAAGTTAAATAAGGATTAAACCAACGACCTAAGATACCTAAACGCATAAATTGCTCTCTTTGACGAGCAACTTGTGCGTGGGCAAAAGCCGCACATTTTTCTCTAAATTCAACTTTACCTAATTTTTTACGGTCAACCCCTTGTTTAGTAACTGCAACTTCGATTGGTAGTCCGTGTGTATCCCAACCTGGAACGTAATCGCAATACATTCCAGACATTGTTTTGTATCTAATAATAAAATCTTTTAAGATTTTGTTTAAAGCTGTCCCCGCATGAATATCACCATTTGCGTATGGAGGACCGTCATGAAAAACAAACTCAGTGTTTCCTTCGTTTTTCTTTAATACTTTTTCATATAAATTTATTTCATCCCAAAAAGCTTGGATTTCTACTTCTTTGACACCTAGATTACCGCGCATTGGAAAATCTGTTTTAGGTAATAAAAGTGTATCTTTATAGTCTTTTTTCATCATCAATAACCCTCTATCTCTTTAATTAGTTCTTCCATTGTCCCGTCTTCGTAGACATGTTTGTCAGCAAACATATAATGTTGACCATTTCTAAATATATAAATTTCTCCGTCAATTGCAAAAACGACACCTGATAAAAAAGCCATTGCTTTATTAGCTTCATCAATTTCAAGTAAGTCAAAGTTTAAAATATGAGGAATTCCTTTTTTAATCTCTTCCGCTATTTTAGTTAAAGTTTCATCAGTTGAATCTTTAAATTGCACAAAAGAAACTAATGATTTAGTTTCAGGCACGAAGATATCTTCAGAAAGAACTTCTTTTTTCTTTCTACGAAATAGTTTACTAAAACACATATTTTCGCCTCCAATTTAGTGATATATCACTATATATTTTATCATATATTAATTAAACGTTAAATCTAAAGATCATAATGTCGCCATCTTTTGGCAAATATTCTTTACCTTCAAGTCTAACTTTTCCTAATTCTTTCGCTTTTTGCATATTGCCGGCACTTATTAAATCATTATACCCAACAGTCTCAGCGCGAATGAATCCTCTTTGAAAATCAGTATGAATTACGCCAGCACATTCAGGGGCAGTCATACCACCAACAAATGGCCAAGCTCTAGTTTCTTTGTCACCAATTGTAAAAAACGTTTTTAAACCTAATAGTTCATAAGTTTTGATAATTATTTCATCTAATGTTGGCCTTTCTAAGCCAAATTCACTTAAAAACTCTTTTTGTTCCTCTTTAGATAAACTAGCAAGCTCACTTTCAAGTTTAATGGATACCGGAATTAATACATGATTGTATTTATCAAGGTATATTTTTAAGTCTTGATAAAGTTTATTTCCTTCTAAATTAGTAATATCATCATCAGCGATATTCGCTAAGAAGATGATTGGTTTTAAGGTTAAAAAGTTAAAGTTTTTAATCGCTTTTCTTTCTTGATCAGTTAAATCAATAGTTTTTGGATCGTTTAATTCTTCTAATGATTTTTTAATTTTAGTTAAAGCTCCGTATTCTAAAATGGCGTCATCTTCTTTTAATTGAACTCTTTTTTCAATTCTAGGAAGCCTGCGATCAATAATATCTAAATCAGCTAATGCTAACTCCATAGTAATAGTTTCGACGTCTCTAATTGGATTTACTTCTCCTTCAACGTGGATAATATCATCATTTAAAAAACATCTAACTACTTGACAAATAGCGTCAACTTCTCTGATGTTTGATAAAAATTGGTTTCCTAAACCTTCACCTTTTGATGCTCCTTTTACTAACCCTGCAATATCAATAAATTCGAAAGCGGTTGGAACGATTTTACTTGATTTATGTAATTCATGAAGCACTTCTAATCTTGGGTCCTCAACTAAAACTACACCTACGTTTGGATCAATTGTGGCAAATGGGTAGTTTTCAGCAACGACATTACTTTTAGTAATGGCATTAAAAAGAGTTGACTTGCCAACATTAGGCATTCCTACAATTCCTGCTCTTAACATATTATCACTAAATAAAAAAGGCCTAAGCCTTATTTATTCCCCTTAATCCAAGAAGGTAATTTAGAGCTTCCTTTACTTTTTGGATTTCTCTCTTCTCTTGGAGGTTCTTTTCTAATATTTGGTGTAGGTATTTCATTGGCTTCGTTTGTATTTTCATTTTGTGACCATTTCATTTGTTCTAATACAGCTCTAGCTAAATCAGAATCTTCTTCTTTAGTGCGTAGTTCTAATCCTGTTGCCACAACAGTTACGACTAATTCATCTTCTAAGTCACGGTTAATAGTTGTACCCCAAATGATATTAATTTCATGTGAAGTCGCGTTTCTAATTTCAGTTAAGACAGCTTCCATTTCGAAAACTGTTAAATCAGTTGATGCTGAGATATTAACAATTGCGTCAGTTGCTCCGTCAATACTAACATCTAAAATATCAGAGTAAATAGCTTTTCTAGTAGCGTCAACTGCGCGTGATTGCCCACTAGAAATTCCAATACCCATTAGAGCGGTACCTTTATTTTCCATTACAGTTCTAACGTCAGCAAAGTCAACGTTAATCATTCCTGGAACGGCAATTAATTCGGCAATTCCTTGAACCCCTTGACGCAGGATATTATCTGATTCTCTAAAAGCGTCTAAAAGACGTGTACTTGTATCAGAAATTTTTAATAAGCGGTCATTTGGAATAATGATTAAAGTATCAATATAAGGGCGCATTTCTTCAATACCCTTGATTGCATTTTTCATCCTTGTTGGTCCTTCAATTTGGAAAGGTTTAGTAACAATTCCAACTGTAAGGGCACCTAATTCTTTAGCGATTCTTGAAACAACTGGTGCTGCTCCAGTACCAGTTCCTCCGCCCATTCCAGCCGTAATAAAAATCATATCAGCTCCGGCTAATGCTTTTCTAATTTGTTCTTCAGATTCTAAAGCTGCGTCACGACCAATTTCAGGTTTTTGACCAGCTCCTAAACCTTTAGTTAAATGTTTACCTATTACGATTCTTTCTTGAGCATGCGAATAAAGCAGGTCTTGTTGATCTGTGTTAATTGCGACATATGATACACCCTTAACATCATTTTCAATCATCCTGTTTACTGCGTTTCCACCGCCGCCACCTACCCCAACTACCTTAATATTAGGTTTTAGGCTATCTTCAAAGTTATTATCTTCATAATCATTGCCATAATCACGAAATGTCATATTTTACCACTCCTACGTTAATATAGTTTACTATATTTTATTAACGAAATAAAATATTAAATGAATTTTTCTTAATAATTCGTCTTTTTATAGAATTCTTCTCTAAAATCTAAAAGTCTATTCTCTTTAATCGCCTGTCTAATTTCAGCCATTAAATGTTTTAAATATAATAAATTTTGATAAGTTAAAATTCTTGAGGCTAGAATTTCACTTTCTCTAAATAAATGTCTAACATAACTTTTTGTATATTTAGAAATTGGACTTTTTATATTTGGATCAAGTGGGTCCATATCAAATTTATATTCCAATTTTTTAATATTATATTTACCAGTTGTTGATAAAACCATACCGTGCCTTGCATTTCTTGTTGGAAGGACACAGTCAAACATATCAATTCCCCTAATAACACCTTCAACTAAATCTTCAGGCGAACCAACACCCATTAAATATCTTGGTTTATCAAAAGGTAATATATCATTTAAAAATGCGGTTATGCGGTACATATCTTCTTTTGCTTCCCCAACAGATAAGCCGCCAATAGAATAACCATCAAAGCCGATTTTCATCAATTCTTCTGCTGAGTGACGTCTTAAATCTTCGTATAACCCACCTTGAACAATTCCAAATAATGCTTGATCAGTTTTCAAATGATCTTTTCCTCTTTTGGCCCATCTTAGCGTTCTTTCTAGTGAGTTTTTTTGATATTCATAACTCGCTTTACCTGGAGGGCACTCATCAAATGACATAATTATATCAGCGCCAATCGCTTCTTGAATTTCAATTGATAACTCAGGTGACAAAAATAACTCAGCACCACTTTTATGATGTCTAAAGGTAACACCCTCTTCTTCAATTGTTCGAAGTCCAGATAAAGAAAACACTTGGAAACCACCACTATCAGTTAACATTGCCCCGTCCCAGTGCATCATCTTTTTAACACCACCATGAGCTTTAATAACGTCAACTCCTGGCTCGAGCCATAAATGATAAGTGTTTGATAAAATTAAACCTTCTGAAACTTCGCGAATTTCTTGTGGGTTTAATGTTTTTACGGTTGCTTTAGTGCCAACAGGCATAAAAATTGGAGTTTCAAAAACGCCTGACGGAGTTGTTAATTTTCCTAATCTTGCTCCACTTTGTTTACATGTATGTAAAACTTCAAATTTTATCAATTTATTCACCATATTAATTATATCATAAAAAAAGACTAAACACGGGAGTAAAGAAAATAAAATGTTTAGTCTTTTGTTTTATTAATTTTTAACTTAAATTAAAAGTCATAAGTACGCATTATTTCTGCTGGACTCTTTCTTAAAAGAGTTAAGACTGGAATTATTCCCGCTAAAATATTAATTAAATAAACAAGTATAATTCCAAGTAGCAACGTTGGATAATGCGGCCTAATTAGTGTTAATGTTCCAATAGTGCTTGCGGCAAATCTTAGGAAAATGCCAACACTAATTAAATAACCGATTAAAGATGTTAGTGTCGTTAAAACGACAATATCAACTATAAATAATTTAACAATCTCAAATCGTTTTACTCCTAAACTACGGTAAACATTAATTTGGTAAATATGTCTTAACATCTCTGATTTACTAATAAAGAAATAACCGAGTGATGAAAGTAAGAAAATTACAACGCTAAATGTTAAAATCCCAGCAAGATCGACTGCTTTACCAGCCATTTCTGATTGAATTTGAACGGTTCTAGCATTGACTACAGGATGGATTTTATTAATTCTTGCAACTAATTCTTGATCAGTAGTAAATAGTTTTTTGGTAGTTCCACCGTTTTGGAACTCTTCATTAAATGAAGCCATTAATGTAGTTGGAACTAAAAATCTTTCTGAGCCGTCACTATCACCATTTATTTTTGCAACTCCTACAATTTTTAGAGTAATAAATTTAGTTTCATTACTACTTGGATTTCTAAATGGAAAATCGATAGTTTCAGGGGTAAAAGTATATGTTGGGTCACTAATATCAAGATGCCATTCATTAATTAAAACTTCCATATAATTATCAGTAAATGCAGTAGGTAATGAACCGTATGATAAAGTATAATCTTTGGACTCTAGTGGAACAAATTGATTAAATGTGGAAAATTCTAAAACAACTGAAGCATTGATTGCATTTGCAACCACTCTTTTAGCAAAGACTAATGGACTCGTACGTTTAGAAATACCGACTATCTTTAAATTACTCAATCCTTTAACTGACGCTTTTTTTCCAATAATCGCTCTAATATCATAAATACCCATCGTTTGCTTATCAGACATAATTTTCTCAGCAATAGATTTTGTAATTACGATTTCATTATCATTTTGCGGCAGTGTTCCATATAAAAGTTCACTTTCTTTTATCTCTTCAACGGGAACTAAAGTAACAAAAGTTTGATATGATCCCGCTTTATTTCCTACAGAACTTATATAAAGTGTAGTTCCATATGAATAGTCATTTCTCATCAAAAACAAATTAGTTTCGCCTTCAATTTTAAATGGGCTCGTGTTTTTTTCATCTCCGATATAATATATATCTTTATCAACAATTTCATCTTCAGGAATTTTATGAGTAAATAAATTTCCAATTCTAATTGCCCCAATGGCAATTAATGCTCCTGAGATGATTAAAGCTAAAAATAGTAATTTACCTCTAAATGATTTATTAAATAATTTAGAAAATGAAACTCTTAAATTAGTTTTAAGTGAAAATAATTTTCTTTTACCTAATTTTTCTGGTTCAATTGATAAATCTTGATATTCAAAATCAGTTTGACTTAATTCTTCTGGTTTTCTCGTTACTTTTTCTTCTAAGATTTTAACTCTACTATTTTCGTTTAATAAATCAACTCTTACATTTTCACTTGATTTAATATATAAAGTACCATCTTGGAAAATAAGTGAAACTTTTAATTTATTTTTATCATCACCGAAATATTCGATTTCTAAATTATCTTTTGTTAATTTTTCTTTTGTTGATAATTCTGATAAATAAATTTCGTTTTCTCTGACAAATTCATCGGTTACACCCGATTTATTTTCAACATCGCTTGTTATTTTACCATCAACTAAAGTAATAATTCTATCACTATAATACTTAGCAATCGTTTCTTCATGAGTAACTAAAATTACTAATTTATGTTCACTAATTTTTCTTAAGATATTCATGACTTCAATTTTATTTTTTGAGTCAATATTTCCTGTAGGTTCATCAGCAATAATAAAATCTGGATTTTTAACTAACGCTCTTGCGATTGCAACTCTTTGTTGCTGTCCGCCTGAAAGCTCCTGAGCTTTCTTGCGTTTAAACGGTAACATATTAACTAAATCAAGGGTATATTCAACTCTCTTTTTAATAAATTCATCATCATTAATACCTAACATCTTAAGGACAAAAGCGACATTATCAAAGACTGATAAATTATTAAATAAATTATAGTTTTGGAAGACGTATCCAATTCGTTTTGAACGAATATTATCAAAGTCTTTAACTTTGTTTCCTTCAAATAAAATATCACCCTTAGTTGGTTTGTCTAATCCACCAACAATGTTTAAAATTGTTGTTTTACCGCTACCTGAGTGTCCAAATAAAGTAACTATTCCTTTATCAGGAAAATCGATAGTAACGTCATTTACCGCCTTTACTTCATTAGAGCGACCCTTATTAAATGATTTATAAATATTTTTTATCTTAATCATCTTAGATCACCTCCTCAATTTGTAAATTCTTAATGACCGTGATCTTAAAGATACGTTTATTAAATCTAAATCCTAACCAAATAGAGAACAACATAAACATAATAAATAATACTAAATAACTATACCAAGGTAACATTCTAAAATCGATAAAACTAGTTGGTACAAATACTGTCATTATCGCAACTATAATCATTAATGAAATATATGCAAACAAACTAATAAATATTTGTTGATAAATTACTAATCTACCGACAGTTTTTTCATTTGTACCAATCGAACGGAAGATTGCAAAATCTTTCTTTCTAGCATTCATACTATTACGAATAACAAGTCCTAAGATTGCATATAAGAAAAGTAATCCTAATATCGCCCCACCGAAGACAAACATAGATATAACTTGTTTTAAGACGGATATTCCGTCAATTAGTGGTGGGGAATACGTTAATATTTGATAAGTTGTATTATCTAAGCTAGCAATTAATAAATCGGCATCAATCTTATCATTAACGATTAGTGATATCGCATAACGATCTTGATACATCGCTTGGGTAATTTCTGATAATTTTTTGTAACTAATTTCAATTCCGTAATCATCGATACTAGGTGTATAACTAGCTTCTGACATTAGCGAATTATAATATGATTTATTATTATCTTTTACTTCTATTCTAGTAATATCATCTACCAAATATTGCGGAATTATAAGATCTGTTGTAATAGAATTATCGAAATTAATAACGTGAATCATCCCAGGCTTACCGTCAACTGAAACTGTTAAATTCGATGCTGCTTCTAATACTAAACAATCAAATCCCAAATGATTTGGTGTGCCAAATCTTTCATCTAAATACAAAGTTGAATTATTGTCTTTAGAAAATCCAGTAATTTTAACTTTAACTTTTCGTTCATTAGAATAATGTTGACCAGCAAATACTAATTCTACTTCTTCATTTACTTTAAATGATGATCTAAAGTTACTTGATAAAACAATTTCATTTACTTCTGTTGCTGGTTTTCCACTAAGTAATTCACCTTTCCCTTTAGAAAAGATAGTGTTATGACTAATACCTAAAACTTCTTCAACCGGATATGATAACCTCCCAGATTTAATTCGAACATATCTACAAGAGTCAAAAAATTGTAGACTACTACTTGCAACACTTACTACTTTTGAGTTTGACCTAAATGCTTCCAATTCAGCATCATTAATCGGTTGACCGTCATGTCTTTGAATATTTAACCTGTTTTCAGTGTACATGTTTCTATTAAAAGATAAATTGCTTCCTATGTTATCTACTTCATTAACTACCATTTGCCCGCCAGCATACATCACTGAAAATAATAGCATTACCGCAAGTTGCGTAATTAATAAGAAAATAAATCGTTTAGGTTTAGAAAATAAATCCATTAAACTCCATCTAATGGTTTGTTTAGTAGTAAATTCTTTTATTTCTGGTTTAGTAATTTCTGCATTAGATCTCACTTCTTTTAATTTAATATCTTCAACTACTTGTCCGTCATGAATTTTAACTCTTCTTGTCGCATATGGTTTTACTTCTTCATAATTATGAGAGACAACTATTACTAGTTTATCTTTTGAAATCTCATCTAAAAGTTTCATAACTTCAGCGCCTGCTTTTGAATCTAAGTTACCCGTAGGTTCATCAGCAACAATAATCGGGCAGTCTTTTGCAAGTGCTCTTGCAATAACGACTCTTTGTTTTTCACCGCCTGATAATTTAGCTGTTTTATGATTTTTCCTATGAGTTAACCCAACTCTTTCAATTAATTCTAAAGCTCTTTTTCTTATTTTATCTTTTGGATAACCTTGTAATTCTAATGCTAAAACAATATTTTGAATTACTGTATAAGAATCAATAATATTATAATTTTGGAAAACAAACCCAACATAAGTTGAACGATATTTTTCTAAATCTTCAATTTCATAATGACTTGTTGGCTCTCCAAAAAGATACATTTCACCGTCTTCATATGTATCTAGTCCTGAAATTACGTTAAGTAAGGTTGTCTTACCTGAGCCGGATTCACCGACTACAGCGACAAACTCACCAACTTTAAATTCTAAATTAGCTTTAACAAGTCCAACTGAAACTCCAGCTTCAGTTTTATAGTATTTACTAACGTTTATTAGCTTGATCATTTAAAAACTTCACCTTCTTTAATATCTCATCTGGATGATTGATAATATTTGTCGCATTATATTTTTTTAATGTTTCTAAGTCTCTAAATCCCCATGTAACGGTAATCATCTGGATATTAGCATTTTTAGCAGTTAAAATATCAACATCACTATCGCCAACATAAATTACTTCATTAGTTGCAAGTTGCATCTTCTCAAGTGCAATACTTACTAAATAAGGACTAGGTTTAACTGGTTTCCCCGATCTTGCACCAATGGCAATATCAATTAAACCTAAAAACTTATTTTGATTTAATAATTTAACATCATGATCATCTTTATTAGAGACAACCGCAAGTTTTAAACCTTTTTTTCTTAAGTCTTTTAAGGCTTCGATAATACCATCATATGGTCTAGTTAAAATATCATTATTTTTTTGATAATATTCTTGGTACTCACTATGCACTTTTAATAAAACTTCTTCTTTAACCGTACTAGGTAGCGATGTTTTAATTAAATGCATAGATCCACTTCCTAAACTTAATTTAGTTTGAGGAATCGTTCTTTTAGGAAATCCATTTTTCTCTAAAATAAAATTTAAAGCATTATTAATATCTTCTATTGTATTAAGTAATGTCCCATCCAAATCAAAAATAATTCCTTTAATCATGTAATCACCTCTTGTCATAACATACACTCATTTTATCATTTATATGATAATGAAACTACATTTATTAGTAAAAACGGGGTTAATTTTACCTCTTTTCTAAATAAAAACATAATTTAATAAAATTCTCTTGACTTTTTATCATAATCTATGTAAAGTATTTAAGCATGGGGATGTTTATGGATTCGCCGGGGTATGATAAGTTATTATAAGCAAGTCTTGGTTACGCAAGTAAAAACGTCGAGGTTATAATAACCGGAAACCAAAATTTAGCATTTGCTTAAGAAAAAGCAAAAACCAAACTAGAAAATCTCTTACATTTTCTAGGGCGGCACATTTTTAGTAAGATATATTAGTTTTGATGCTAATAGAAACTGACGAACTTTAATTAGCTAGCTAATCTTTAGTTTGAGTATTTAATAAACTTAGCGAAATAACCTAAATACTATAAACTTGTAGAAAGTAATCTCTTATGTACTTCGTACAGGGGTTCAAATCCCCTCATCTCCACCATATTGGCACGACAGTGTTGATACAATCGTATCAACTATATAGAATATGAAAATAGGGAGATAATCCCTTTTTTCTTTCAATAACACTAGTTTTTTAAATCACTTTATGTATGTTAGTTCAGAACTTTTTAATTTTCATAGTCAATAAAAACACGAAAGGCCAATAAAAACACAAAAGGCCAATAAAAACACAAAAGGTTAAATCTTTATCTGATTTAATTAGAACAATTGATGAGCATATCTATTGGTATAATCACTATAGAATAAAATTAACTCTAGGTGGTTATTCACCTATTCAATATAGGTTAATGAATCAACAAATGATATAATAACTACAAAGAACATAAAGTACAAGAAAATGGTATCAATTCAGTATTTGATCGAGTTAAAGATGATGCAAATCGAGAAAAAATTATTATTAAAACCGAAAATCCAAGTGATGAAACGATAATTGAAATTTATAACGCAGTTAAGTGGAAATGACCCTTTAACTAATTGTGGTTATATAAAGTGTTAAGTATTCAGAATATATCAAAACACTAAAACAACTTATTAGAACTAATCAGAACTCATCACTTCAAAAGTGGTGGGTTTTTGAACAATCAAAAATAGCAGTTGCACTCTAAGAGTGCTTGACATCCTTTTTTCCTATTGATACAATTATTTTGTATGTGCACGCATATAACTCATATGAAAGTAGTGAAGTTATTTACTAGTAAATAAAAGGTCTAATTCGCTTTTTTGGCGAATGTGCTCGCTAAATCGGTTATTTAAAAAACTCGCCGATAAAGTGAATATATCAGGGAAGGAGGTATCCGTTTATGACACTTGGACAAAAACTCAAGAAGTTAAGAATTGAAAAAGGATTAACTCAAAAAGACTTAGCGGATCAATTACATGTAACTTTCCAAACCATAAGTAAGTGGGAGGGGGACACAAATGAACCTGATTTTTCTACTTTAAAAGAATTATCAAAGATTTTAGATTGTTCTATTGAATATCTTTTTAGCGAAGACGAAGAAAAGGAAGAGCCTAAAGAAGAGCCTTCCGAAGATGCTGAAGTGGTTCCAGTTGTTCCGGCCAAAACGAAAATTGGTACATGCAGAGATTGTGGTAAGGAATTATTTGATGGTGATTTAATTCACAATATCGAAAGAAAATCGTCTTCTGGTGTTAAAGAAATGGTATTGATTTGTGACAGCTGTTTCAGAAAACACGAAGAAGAAATGGATAAACGTGTTAAAGAAGTTGAAGAATCAATGAAACCAGTTCCAAAAAAGGTATATACAGGTCCATTTCATAAAATTACAAATAGGAATGATTCTAAACCGTTAATTTGGTCCATTATCATCGGTGTGGTTTTATTTATCGCGGCTCTTATTACTTGCATTATAAATGTCAAAACAGTTGGCATTGGTTGGACAATTGCTGGTCCTATTTTAATTGGATATACAACCATGGCCACAATTTATTGTATTTTTACAGCTTCATATGTAAGTGATGTTTTTATGGAAGTAGCTTCATGGTCAATTAGATTCCCTGGACTCATTTTTACTTGGGATTTAGAGGGATTTATGTGGCTAATCGCTATGAAAATCTTATTCTTTGTTTTAGGCATTTTAATTGGTGTTGGAGTGTTTTTGTTGGCGCTTAGTCTATCAGCGCTTTTATCATTCTTCTCATTTATTCCAATTCTTATTTATAACAAGACACATTATTAAGGAGATACATCAAATGAAAAAGAAATTGTTGTTTTTAGTTCCAGTATTGTTGGGAATGTTCTTATCGGCTTGTGGTGGTGGAGGCTCAACAAATCCTCCAGAGGATTCAAGTGGTGGTGGCACTGAGCCAGGTGGAGATCCAACAAAGAGTGATTTCACAGGTGTTTCCTTTGAAAGTGCTACATATACATATGATGGCCAACCTCACATTCTTGCTGAAGTGAGTGGCGCTCCTGAGAATACTACAATCACCTATACTGGCAGAGAAGAGCATGTTGATGCCGGAACATATAACGCCTCTGCTAAATTAGTTAAAGATGGATATAATGACAAAACTCTCAACGCAACTTTAACTATTAATAAAGCCAATATTTCTGGCGTTACATTCTCAAGCCAAACAGTTACATACGATGGCCAACCTCATACATTAACAATCAGTGGCGATTTACCAACTGGTGGTAGTGTTTCTTATACAAACAATGGTCCACACACCAATGCTGGAACATACAATGCATCAGCTGTGATTACTGCTCCAAACTATAACGACTTAACACTTAATGCTGTGTTAACAATTAGCAAAGCCACCTTTACTGGTTATACCTATGAAAGCAAGTCCGTTAAATATGATGGCGCTGAACATATTAATGACATTCAATTAGTGGGTACACTTCCTCAAGGAACTACCGTTAACGAAACTGTTAAAAATGCAAACAATGAAGTGGTTACAAGTGCTATCGAAGTAGGAACATACACATATACATGCGTTATTTCAAACAGTAACTATGTTACTGAAACACTCACTGCCACTTTAACGATTAAGGCACAAAAGAAAGATATGCCTGTATTTGTGGCAAGCGATGGAACTGTCTATTTTGCAAACGGATTACACAATAGTTATTTATATTCATTAAGTAGCGGAGAACTCAATCTTATCGATTATTCTTCTCCAAAAGAATTCAATAAATATAGCCCATCTTCAGCGATATTCATTGCTGGCTCAACATTATTCAATTCAGTAAAACAAGTCAGTGGTGGTTCTTCTAGTGTTTTGTATACAGATAGTAATATCGATGACTTTGTTAAATATAGCGACAATGTTTATTACTATTCAAGCAACGCCCTTAAAGCTGCTAAATCTGGTATCTACAAAGTAGATGCTACTGATTCAAGCAATGAGCCAGTTGTAACCAGAGTCTTTGAAGGCAAGAGCGATAACTTAGCCATCTATGGTGGTAATCTCTACTTTACAAATGGTAATGACCACAACTACTTATATAAGATGAATCTTTCTAGTAACGCCACATCATTAGTGATGGAAGAAAAGGTTCATGAATTCACAATTAATAACAATATACTTTATTGCACAGTTAACGGTTTATTGAATGACTATATTGGATATCTTGATTTATCGAGTTCTTCAACCGACCCAACTAAATTAACAAATGCCGCTGGTGAATTCTTAACCGTTAAGAACGGATATTTATATTACAACTACACTGATTTATTTTCTGCAGTTGATGATTCAGTTAAAGGTGTCTGGAGAATTAGCACAAGTGGTGGCAATCCAGAACAATTATTAGCCAATGATGGTGTTAATGGTTTTGATGTCGAATCTTCCACATCATTAGTCTATGTTGATTCAATGGACTTACACTTATATCGTTACAACACATCAACACATGCTAAAACCGATTTATTAGATGGGTTTGTTGCTCCTGAATCAACCCCATTAAATACCGGTGGTCAAACGATATCTTTAGGCACTAAAACATATTACTTGAATATGTATGCCGGTAAGACACTTTATTGCTACGACGAATCCTCTAAGAAGAGTTCACAATTAACAACAAACAAAGTTGAAGATTTCTATATTTATAACGGAATCATGTATTTCAACCAAGTCACAATGTTAACCAATAACGATCTATACGCAGTCAACTTAACAATGGGTGGCGAAGCTGAAAAGCTCAATTCCAATGATGTTAGAAATATGGTAAGTGATGGAACTTACTTATATGCAACCCATTACAACTGGGCTGGTGCCGCTGGTGGTATGTCTAGAATGAGACTTGATGGTAGTGAATATGTGAAATTCTCTGAAGTTAACGGTGCAAAGAACCTTACCATCAAGGATGGCAAACTCTATTACATCAACTGTGGTACTGGCCAAGATAATGGATATATCGAATACATGAATTTAACCGATATTACATCAACTACAGAAAATCTTGATGGAACCAGACTATCTAATAACATTAAAAATGTTAAACAATTCGCTTTCGATGGAAATAATATCTTCTATATCTATAACGGCATAAAAGACAATTCCGTTAGAAGAACTGATTTTACATCTTTAGGCGAAGGCACAAAACTTGCATCTAGTAAGACTAATCCAAATGAAATCTTATTAAACGGAAACTATGTTTATTACTATTCATACGCTGTTACAGCTGCAAGTAGTGCTGGTTTCTATAGAGTTAGCAAAGATGCTACTGGCGATGGAACACAAGAATTATTAGTTGGCTATGATTCTAAATACTATGGATCCAACTTATCCATCTCGGATTCTGGCAACCTATACTTCTTAAATTACATTCCAAAATTATTATTAGGTGATGCTCACTTCTATCAAATTAAATTGAGCAATAAAGCAATCACAAAAATTAACTAAGGAGCAAAACAATGAATATTGAAACAAAAACAGTCAGAAATAACGTTGAAGAATATTTAAAATTTGGATGGAAACATACCGAAGACACAAGAGTTAGAAGTGGTAGAACATCTCATACAGAACACATTCTTGCTAGAGATAAAGATATGGAAAACTACCGTTTAATTGCTGCTCTTGAAGCAAAATACTTCAATTTAAAATCGCAACTAAAAACATACACACCAATGGATGTCGGTTGGTCAATTGTTGCATTTGTGTGTTTCATCATCCCATTTGTTATCTACGCTGTGGTAAAGAGCAATCAAAAGAGCAACATTGAAGCTCATAACGCAAATATCCATAGACAAAT
>DUQW01000040.1 GCA_012837585.1 Acholeplasmataceae bacterium | reverse complement strand
TACATTATTTATGTTATTAGTTAACCAATCTAAACTATCAACGACTCTACTTGACTACTTTGATGAAATGGGCTTATACGCTTTCTCAAGCGGTATTAACCTAATGATTATCATCTTTATTTTAATAGTCAACTTAGAATTAAACAAATTAACCGCTACTAGTTTAAACAGAGGGATTGGAGGATCTTAAAATGCCAGAAATTATTTTAAAAAATGTAACAAAAAGATGGGGTAACTTCTACGCTGTAGATTACCTTGAATTAGTAATTGATAATGAGACTTTCGTAACTTTATTAGGTCCTAGTGGTTGCGGGAAAACAACAACCCTAAGAATGATTGCTGGATTAGAAACTCCTACTAGTGGAAGAATTACCATTGACGGAGAAGTAGTTTTTGATTCAAACGAAGGAATAAATGTTCCTGCTAATAAAAGACGTGTTGGATTTTTATTCCAAAACTATGCGTTATGGCCTAACATGACCGTCTATCAAAACATTTCATTTGGTCTTAAAAACATCAAAGAAGAGATGCCAGTTTATGCTAGTGAAATTAAAGAATGGAACATTATTAAATCAATTTTAGCTAAACCAAAAGAAATTGTCTCAATTATTAAAGATTCAATTGATATCCATAATAAACTTGACAAAATGGTTGCTGAAGTTAAAATAATTGATAAATATGACACTTATATTAACGTATCAAAAGCATTATTAGCTTATAAATTAGAGGAAGCTCTTGACTTAAATTCAAAAGTTGAGGAAATTATTTTAGATTTAGATACAAAAATTGAACAAAGAAAAGCATTCTATCAAGGAAAAGGGTTTGAAATTAATGATGAATATCAATTAACATTAAACGGAGAAATTGTTACTAAAGTTAGAAAATTTACAAAAGAAGAAATCGACTTAAAAGTAAGAAGAGTCGCAAGAATCGTAAAAATTGGTATGTTCATGGATCGTTATCCAAACGAATTATCAGGCGGGCAACAACAAAGAGTTGCTATTGCTAGAACACTAGCACCTGAACCAAAAGTATTGTTTATGGACGAACCGCTATCAAACTTAGATGCTAAATTGCGTATGGAGATGCGTAGTGAACTTCAAAGATTGCACGTTGAAACTAACGCGATAATCGTCTACGTTACTCACGACCAACTTGAAGCAATGACTCTAGCAAGTAAAATTTGCTTAATGGATAACGGATTACTTCAACAATACGACGCACCTTTAACTGTTTATGAAAAACCAGTTAATATCTTTGTTGCCGACTTCGTTGGTAATCCATCAATTAACTTTATTGATGCTAAAGGTAAGTTTTTAGCTACTAAAGCTAACCTGGAAATTTGGGACGGCAAACATAAATTATCATTTAAACCAAATCAAAAAATTGTATATAGTGAATGACTAGATAAAACATATAAACACTTAGAAGATTCAAAGAAGGTATATACAGTAGATAAAGCAAATAAAGATAGCGTCTTTAAATATCACATTCAAAAAGTTGATGATTTAGAAACATTACATGCTCAAGAAGAATTAACCGATAACGATTTTGTCTTAGGTATTAAACCAGAATTCGTTAAAATTGATCCAAATGGACGAATTAAAGGTAAAGTGTATTCATCAATGCCATCTGGTATGGAAACAATCGTTAAAATCGAAGTTGATGGATATATCCTAACTTCAGTAGTATTTGGAAATATCGACTTTACTATTGGTGATGATATTAGTTTTGATTTTTCATCTAAATCAATCATTTTATTTAATAGAAAGAATCAAAGATTTATTGCTACTGGTTCATTAGAATAATAAATAATTGTAAAATAAGGCTTAATTGGAAAACAATTAGGCCTTTTTTCAATTCTTATTTGAAAATCTTGGTCTAATTAAAATAATTCTTAATATGCCCTTTAATATCATATATTTATATGATAAAATATAAATGTAAGCGCTACCAATAAGCGTTAAATATCTAAAGGAGGTTGTTTATGGACGAAAAAATTAAATTATTTGAAGAAATGAAAAAGTATGGATTTGAACAAGTAGTACATATTTATGATGAAACTACTGGTTTAAAAGGAATCATAGTGATTCATGACACAACACTAGGACCTGCATTAGGTGGTTCTAGAATTTGGAACTACGAATCTGAAGAGGAAGCTTTGATTGACTGCTTAAGATTAGCAAGAGGTATGACATATAAGTCTAGTGCTGCTGGTCTTAATTTAGGTGGCGGAAAAGCCGTAATTATCGGTGACGCTACAAAAGTCAAATCAGAAGCTTTTTTTAGGGCTTTTGGACGTTACGTACAAAGTTTAAATGGACGCTATATCACCGCTGAAGATGTTAATACGACTACAGAAGATATGGCGTATATCAACATGGAAACTGATCACGTTGTAGGTCTTGCAGGCAAATCAGGTAACCCTAGTCCAATTACTGCATTGGGTACTTTTTACGCATTAAAAGGAGCTTTAGAATATAAGCATAAATCAGATGATGTTAGTAAATACTCTTATGCAGTTCAAGGTGTTGGAGAAACTGGGGCAAACTTAGTTAGATACTTAATGGAAGAAGGAGCAAAAGATGTAAGAGTTTGCGATATCAATAAGAAAAACTTAGATAAAATAAAAGCCGCTTTCCCACAAGTTAAAGTAGTTGATCCTGATTCAATTTACGCTCAAGATGTTGATGTTTTTGTTCCATGTGCTTTAGGCGGTGTCCTAAATGATAAAACAATCCCAACCATTAAAGCTGGTATTATTTGTGGTACATCAAATAACGTTTTATTAGAAGAAGACCGTCACGGTGATATGATTAAAGACCGCGGTATTTTATATGCTCCAGATTTTGTAGTAAATGCCGGCGGAGTTATCAACGTATATCATGAAATTCACGGATATAATCGTGATAATGTGATTGCTGATATTAAATTAATTAGAAACAGAGTTATTGAAATCTTCAAGATTGCTGATAAACAAAACATTAATACTCAAAAAGCAGCTAAAGTATTTGCTGAAAATAGAATTAAAACTATTAAAGAAGTAAGAAGTAATTTTGTAAATAGGTGATTAAGTGAGTAAATTTTATTTAAAATTCGATGACGAAAGATGTAAAGGATGCGGACTTTGCGTTAATTTTTGTCCGCGCAAAATCCTTTCTTTAGATGAGACTCGAATCAATAAGCAAGGTTATCCATTAGTAAACGTAACTGACCCTGAAAAATGTATTGGTTGCGCTCACTGTGCGATAATTTGTCCTGATTCAGTAATTGAGGTGTATAAAAATGAGTAAAAAAGAATTAATTAAAGGTAACTACGCAATTGCTCTTGCAGCAATTAAAGCCAACGTTGATGCATTCTTTGGATATCCAATTACACCACAAAACGAAGTACCTGAGTACTTATCTAAAATGCTTCCAGAAGCGGGTAAAGTATTTGTCCAAGCCGAATCAGAGATTGCGGCTGCGCAAATGGTTTATGGAGCTGCTGGAGCTGGTAAACGAGTGATGACTTCATCATCTTCAGTAGGTATTGCGTTAAAACAAGAGACATTTTCATATTTATGTGGCTCACAATTACCATGTGTAATTGTTTCAGTTATGAGAGCGGGCCCAGGGCTTGGCGGAATCCAACCATCGCAAGGCGATTATTATCAAGCAACCCGCGGTGGTGGAAATGGCGATTACAACATGATTGTCTACGCTCCAGAGTCAATTGAAGAAACATTAAAATATATCCAAGAAGGATTTGAAGTTGCAGAATACTATCGTAACCCAGTAATGGTATTAGTTGACGGTTTAATTGGTCAAATGATGGAATCAGTTGACCTTGATGTTGAAGTTAGAAAAAGAACTAGTCCACATCAAGACTGGGCAGCTAATGGCATGAAAAACCATAAAGGTAGAAACATAATTAACAGTTTATTTTTAGATCCACAACAATTATACGAACATAACTTACATCTTAAGAGAAAATATGATCAAATGCGAAAAGATGAAGTTTTATATGAACTGGTTAATATGGAAAAAGCTGATTACGTTATTGTTGCCTACGGAACAATGGCTAGAATTGCTCGTTCAGCAATTCAAACACTGAAAAAAGAAGGAATTAATGTTGGAATGATTCGTCCAATTACTGTTTGGCCATTCCCACATGAAGCATTTGATCATATACCAAAAACTTGTAAAGGTATTTTAACTGTTGAATTAAGTATGGGACAAATGTTAGATGATGTTTTAATTTCAAATAATGGTCGTTATCCAGTCGCTTTTTTCGGAAAAGCAGGCGGTATCTTAATTGACTCAACTGAAATTGAAGATGTTATAAGAAATTTTAAGAAGTGGGTGATTAAAGATGCAAGTTTATAAAAGAACTAAGGGTTTAACCCCTAGAGCAAACACCTTTTGTCCAGGATGTACTCACGGAATTCTTCATAAACTAGTAGCTGAAGTATTAGATGAATTAGGTGTTCTAGATCACACTGTCGGCATTGCCTCAGTTGGATGTTCAGTTATGGCTTATGAGTTTATTAATTGTGACTTTATTCAAGCGGCACATGGTCGTGCACTAGCAGTTGCTACTGGTGTAAAAAGAGTATTACCAGAAAACTTTGTTTTTACATATCAAGGTGATGGTGACTTAGCATCAATTGGGATTGCTGAGACAATTCATGCAGCTAATAGAGGCGAAAATATTACTGTAATTTTCGCTAACAACGCTATTTACGGAATGACAGGTGGCCAGATGGCACCAACAACACTTCCTACACAAGTTACGACAACAAGTCCACTTGGTCGTAACCCTGAAACTCAAGGTAACCCGATTTCAATTAGTGAAATGCTAGCTCAAATTAAAGGTGTAGCTTATGTTGAAAGAGTCGCTTTAACTAGTCCACAAGCAGCAATTAGAATTAAACGTTCTATTAAAAAAGCTTTTGAATATCAAAAAGAAGGCTTAGGCTTTACTTTAATTGAAGTATTATCAACATGTCCAGTTAACTTCCGTAAAGATCCAGCACAAGCAATGAAAGATGTTCAAGAAGAAATGACTAAAATCTATCCTTTAGGGGTATATAAGGATGTGAAAAAACTATGACATATCAAATAAGAATTGCTGGCTTTGGTGGCCAAGGTGTAATGGTTTTAGGACAAATGTTAGCGTGGAGTGCAACAAAAGTTGGATTAAATGCGATGTTTGTTCCAACATATGGTCCTGAAACAAGAGGTGGAACTGCAAACTGTATGGTTACTATCTCTAAAGATAGAATCTATTCACCAGTATTTATTGACGCTGATTATTTCATTGCTTTTAACGAACCATCATACAATAAATTTAAAGATCAAATTAAAAAAGATGGAACTATTATTTATAATTCAACCTTAATCCATAACGTTCCTAAAGCGGACAATCTAATTCCAATTGCCGCTACTGAAATTGCGATGAATATAGGCGAACCAAGATCTGTTAATATAGTTTTATTAGGTGAATTCTTAAGAAAAACTAAATTATTTGAAGAAAAAACTATTCTTGAGGCACTTGAATTTTATTTAGGAGCTAAAAAAGAAACAATCGAAGTAAACAGAAAAGCATTAAAATCTAAATAACTTAAATTATATTAAAACAACCACATAAAATCGTGGTTGTTTTTTACGATTGCTTTACAATGCAATTACCTAATTAAATTAATATACTTTTTATAAATTAAATGTTAAAATAAAAGCGAGGTGTAAATATGAAAAAAGAATTAATTAAAGATAATTATTATGAGGCAATCAATGGAGACTGGTTAGAAACAGCTGAAATTCCAGCTGACCAGCCACAAATGTCTGCATTTTTAGAACTTCATTTAGACATTGAAAAATTATTGATGGATTTAGCAGCCAAATGGTCAAAAGATCAAACAGGCTTAAATAAAAACTTACTAAAATTCGTTAAATTACATGAAATGACTAAAGATTTTGAAACTAGAGATAAACTAGGTTCAACTCCATTGCAACCAATAATTGAAAGAATTAAAGCATTAAAATCGTTAAAAGATTTTGAAAAAAATGCTAAAGAAATGTTATTAGATGGAATTTCAACACCATTTGGATATTATGTAATGCAAGATTTCATGAATTCAAATAATCAAGTATTATATTTTGGAGCGACTGATTTATTCTTACCAGACACATCATATTATCAAGATCCAGCTACTAAAGAACAACTAATGGGATTATTTAAAATGACTACGTCACAAATTTTACAGCTATACGGATTAGATCCTGAAAAAGCTAATGAAATATTAGAAAAAGCGATTGCTTTTGACGAACTATTAGTTCCTGTAACTAAATCAAGTGTCGAAAGAGCTGATTATGTTAAGATGTATAATCCAATGGATAAAGACGAAGTAATTAGTAAAACTACAACTTTTAATTTAATGAAACTAGCTGAAAGTTTAGTTGGTGTTGAAGTCGATAAATTAATTGTTACTAACCCAGATTTTATTAATAAATTTGACGAAATTATTAATGAAGAAAACTTTGAATTAATTAAATCATGGATGCTTGTTAGTAATATTACGTCATTTTCTTCATTATTAACCGAACCTCTAAGAGTCGCAAGTGGTGCATTCATGAGAGCACTTTCTGGTGTAGCAGAACCACAAGCACAAGGCAAATTTGCATTCTATCAAGCTTATGACCGCTTATCACAAGTAGTTGGTTTATATTACGGAGAAACATATTTTGGACCAGAAGCTAAAAAAGATGTTGAAAATATGGTTAATGAAGTTATTAATGTTTATAAAGAAAGATTAGAGAAAAACACTTGGTTAAATAAAGACACAAAAGCTAAAGCAATCTTAAAATTAAATAAGATTAGTGTGCAAATTGGTTACCCTGAAGAATTACCACAATATTTTGATAAATATGAAGTTGGATCTTACGAAGAAGGTTCTAACCTAGTTTTAGAATCAATTAAATGGTCAAGATTACTAACTCAAGATAACTACAGTAAATATAATAAAGAACCAAATCGTAACTTATGGCAAATGCCAGCATCAATGGTTAATGCTTACTATAGTCCAACAAACAATCAAATCGTATTCCCAGCAGCTATTTTACAAGAACCATATTACAGCGTAAATCAATCACGCAGTGCTAATTACGGCGGTATTGGCGCAGTAATCGCTCATGAAATTTCACACGCATTTGATAACAATGGTGCTCAATTTGATGAATTTGGTTCACTTAATAACTGGTGGACTGAAGAAGATTTAAAAACATTTAAAGAAAAATCAAAGAAAATGATTGAATTATTTGACGGAGTTGAAACTGGAAATGGTCCATGTAATGGAGAATTAACAGTTTCTGAAAATATCGCTGATAGTGGTGGTATTAGATCTGCTCTAGAAGCTAGTAAGAAAGATAAAAATCATAACTACGAAGAATTCTTTACTAACTGGGCGCGTGTATGGCGTATGAAAGCTAGTCCTCAGTTCTTACAATTATTATTAACTGTTGACGTTCATGGTCCAGCAGTCTTAAGAGCTAATATGCAATTAAGTAACTTACCAGAATTCCAAGATTTCTACAAATTAACCGAAGAAGATAAAATGTATCTAGCAAAAGATAAGATGGTAGAAATTTGGTAATATAAAATAAACAAAAAAAGAGGCATCGCCTCTTTTATTTTTGTCAAATTAAGCTTTTTTAACAAATTCACTCTTTAAACTGATGTTTCCAAATCCTGGAACACGGCAATCGATATCGTGATCTTTATCAACTAACTTAATATTAGTGGCTTTAGTACCTTGTTTAATAACATCACTTGAACCTTTAAATCTTAAATCTTTAATAACTATGACATCGTCACCATCGAATAATTCAGTTCCATAAGCATCAAAATATCTTTTTTGATTTGGATCAACATATTCATTTGGATTCCATCTAAACTGACATGCTGAACATACTAAATATTCACCATCTTCATAAGTATATTCAAAATTACAACTTGGACATTTCATCAAAAATTCCTCCTTATTTTTCCTATATTTACCCTAAATATAACATATTTTCCATAATTAAGACACTTTTAAATACAATTTTAAATTAAATTTAACATTTTTTCTCGTAGTGGTATAATTAATTATACCTAAACTTAAGGAGGAATTATTATGAAAAAAATCGGAATCGTAGTTTGTACAAACTCAGGAGCTGACTATTACAAGTTTGATCATCCAGTTGAAGTTATCCACTCGGATCTTCATTTAGGCGATAAAGTTTATGAAGACTTTGTCGACATTAAAGCTGATGAGTTTTATGAAATCATTTCAAAAAATCCACACATTGACATTAAAACAAGCCAACCACCAATGGGACAAATTATTCAAAAATATGAAAAATTAAGAGATATGGGATACAATGAAATTTTAACTATCTCAATTTCAACAAAATTATCTGGTATTTACCAATCAACTATCTTAGCAGCAGAAATGGTTGAAGGTATTACTGTTAGAGCAATTGACTCTAAATCTGTATCTTACGGAGAACTTTACTTAGTTTTAGAAGCAATTAAACACATTAAAGCTGGATTAAGCTTAGAAGAAGTAGCTCAAAAAGTAGAAGCCGTTATTCCAAATATTAATATTTTAGTATATGTTGATACAGTTAAATTCATGGTTAAAAACGGACGTCTTTCATCAACTGCTGGAGCACTTGCTTCACTTCTTAAAATTAAACCAATTTTAAGAATGAATCAACATGATGGTTCATTAGTTGCTTATGAAAAGATTAGAACATCTAAAAAAGCATTAAATAGATTATATGAAATCTTTACTGAGGAAACCAAAGATAGAGATATTGTCGCTTTCGTTGTATATACAAACAACAAACCTTTTGCAGAAGAGGTTAAAAAACATTTATTAACAATTAAGCCGGGAATTAAAATTGAATTAGTTCCTTTAACACCTGTTGTTGGTGCTCATGCTGGCCCTGGTACACTAGGTGTGGGCTATATTTATATTTAAAAGGGTGATTTATTATGAATAAAATAGGAGTTATTATTTGTTCAGCATCTGGAGCTGACTATGAAACATTTGATTATCCAGTTGAAAAAATCCATATTAATCTTCATTTAAATGATGTATTATTTAGGGATTTCGTTGATATCAAAGCTAAAGAATTCTACCATCGTATTAAAAACGAAGAAGATTTAGATATCAAAACTAGTCAACCAGCAGTTGGTGAAGTTTTAGAAATGTATAAAGATATGAAGAAAAAAGGTTATACCGAAATTTTAGTAATTACTATTTCTTCAAAACTTTCTGGAACATTCCAAGGCTGTGTTTTAGCAGCAGGCATGATTGACGGAGTTAAGATTAGAGTAGTTGACTCTAAATCTGTATCATACGGAGAAATTTATTTGCTAAATGAAGCAATTAAATTAATTAAAGAAGGAAAATCTGTAGATGAAGTTGCTGATGCTATTGAAAAGATTATTCCAAACATTGACATTTACGTATATGTTGATACGCTTAAATTCTTAGTTAAAAATGGAAGACTATCAGCTACTAAAGGAGCATTAGCTACTTTACTTAAAATCAAACCAGTTTTAAGATTAACATCAGAAGACGGAGCCTTAATTCCGTTTCAAAATATTAGAACTTCAAAAAAAGCAATCAAACGTATTTATGAAATCTTTGAAGAAAAAACTAGAGGAAGAAAAGTAGATGCCTTTGTTGCATATACTGATAATCCTGAATTTGGTGAAGAAGTAAGAGCTACTTTACTTAAAATTAAACCTGATTTAGGAGATGTTAAAATAGTACAACTTACTCCAGTTGTTGGGGCTCATGCAGGCCACGGAACATTAGGAGTTGGATTTTTCTATAAAGATTAATTAATGCAGTATAATATCTTTACAAAGAGATAATACACTATTTAATATATTAAATTTCTAAATGAATTAAGAGGTGAAAATAATGAAAAATAAGAAATTTTTATCAACACTAGCTTTTGTTGGAATGATCATTTTCGGACTTGTATGGTTCGTTACATCATTACTAGGATTAATCGATATTGAAATTACTGGAAACTTTAGAGCAGTAGTTGCATTCTTTAGAGCAGTTGCTACATTACTAGTAGTTTTAGTTTTAGTAATCGTAGGATGGGACGCAGCATCTGGAAAGAAAATAGGATGGCAAATCGTATTCTTCGTCTTTGCTATATTATCTGTAGCAGGTGCAATAATGGGTATCTTCGGATAGAATAAAATATTGAAAAGCAATCTCTATATGAGGTTGCTTTTTTTAATTTAAATTATTACTTGTTATTATATATATTTTGTGTTAAATTATGATATAATTTATATATCAAGGTGATAACTATGACAACAACGACAACTAACGAAACAAAAAACCGACAATTTAATAACTTTAAAGAGTATCTAATGACTACTCTTAATGGAATGACTTTAGGATTATTTGCGACATTAATTATAGGTACTATTTTCCAACAAATAGGTATCTTAATTGGGGGAAATAACCCTTTTATAATGGCTAGTAAAATGTTATCTATTTTAATGGGAGCAGGAATTGGTCTAGGAGTAGGAATAGCTTTAAAATTAGATGGCTTAAAATTAATTTTATCTGCTGTTATCGGCGGAATATCAACTTCATTTCAACTTGTTTTTGTATCAAATGCTGGTTGGAATAATCAATTTTATATTCCTACAACCGTAAACCCTCCAGGAAATCCTTTAACAGTTTATTTAGTAGTAACTCTTTCAATTTTTATCTTGAATAAGATAATTAAGAGGAAAACTCCATTAGATCTTATATTATTACCATTAATTTCAGTATTAATGTCAATAGCATTAACTTACTTGATTAGTGGCCCTAGCGGACTTATCATTTACTATATTTCAAGATTCGTTGATATTTCAACTAATGCCGTTCCATTTATTATGTCGATTGTAATTTCAGTTGCCATGGGAATGATATTAACTGCACCAATATCAAGTGCAGCTATTGCATTTATGATAGCAATAGGTACTAACCCAATCGCTGCTGCCGCTGCAATTGTAGGAACATCAGTTCAAATGGTTGGCTTTGCAGTTCAATCGAGAAAAGATAATCCAATTGGTGTTGTTTTATCTATTTTCTTCGGAACATCAATGTTTCAATTTAAAAATATTATTAAAAAACCAATTATATGGCTACCAACTATTATCGTTTCAGCAGTATTAGGCCCAACTGTTTTATTATTTGATTTTACACCAATTGAAGGACTAGATGAAAATGTATTAGAAAGTATTACTTCATCATGGACGATGGGAGCTGGAATGGGAACAAGTGGATTAGTTGGTCAAATAGGAACAATTACCGCTATGGGTAATAGCTATCAAAATTTTGGTAATTATCAAATTTGGATATTTATTTTAGTTATCCAAATAGCATTGCCTATTATATTAGTTTATGGAATCGATTTATTATTCAGAAAATTCAATTTAATTAAACCAGGAGATTTGGAGGTATAAACAATGGTAAGAGCAGTTGAAGGTAGAGAAAGAAGAAAAAAAGGCTACGTTCACAACGGGTTATTTGGAAGAATAATTAGAACACTCGGATATGTTATGTTAACTGCTGGTTTAGCAATCGTTGCTATTACAACGATTGTTGCTTTAAGAGAAGCATTAGGGTCTGCAGTTGACAGTTATGCACAATATGTAGAAATTATTGAAGCTAAGTTACAAAGCTTAGCAATTCCAAACATTGTCTTTTACGGACTATCTCTAACACTAGTCGGATTACTATTTGTAATACTAGCAGTAGGCAGAACATGGTTTGGTAAATTTATTCATATCATTTCATTTGTTTTAATGGTAGCTTATTTAATCTTTGCCCCTGGTGATAGTGTTTTATTACTAACTGGTATAGACCAAGCACCTCAATTTATTTTGGATTTTGCTAACAATTATATTGACTTATTTAATCAATTTAATGGCTTAATTACGGCATATCCTCAATTAATGGGCGGAATAGTTACAGCATTCTATGTAATTGTTGCATTATCGGTTTTAGGCAATAAAAAACCAAAGCGTCTTTCACTTAGTTTTGTGAAAGCTGGCCTTGGTTTAATTACATTTATGGTATTTGCTCACGGCATTTTCTTACCAATTATTGCTACACATGTTGAGTTTGTTGGTGAATTTATGCAAGGTAAAATCTATTTAATTGTCGTATATGGTTCACTAACAATTAGTTATCTATTCCAATTACTTGGCAGTATCCTTGGATCAATCTTTTTCTTTGTTAAATAGATTATAATAGCGGCGAGAAAGCCCTTAAAATATTTTGTAAAGCGCGATAGAAAATATTGCGCTTTTTTAATTTATCAAGTGAAACAAGTTCTGATTGCTCAATTGTATTTTTAAAGAACTTTTCAATTTCTAACATTGCATTTTTATCATTAAATATAACATTATTTTCAAAGTGTAGATATAAGCTACGATAATCTAAATTACTAGTTCCAACCGATGCTAATTCATTATCAACCATAAAGATTTTAGAATGAATAAATCCTGGTTGATATTTGTAAACATTAACACCATTTTTAACAAGTTCTGGAATATATGATTCTGATACCATATAGACAAATTTCTTATCAGGAATTTTTGGAATAATAATATTTACTTCAACACCTGATCTTGCAACTAAAGATAAGGCGTTAGTTAATTCAGCATCTATAATCAAATAAGGAGAAGAAAGATATATTACCTTTTTAGCTTGTCCAACCATACGAAGTAATGCATCTAGTGTCATCGTTAAATTAATTAATGGTGAATCTGCATATGGTATTACTTCACCGTCTGATACCACATCAGTTTTAACATCATATTTGCTAAAATCTACTGGTGTTTTTGTAGCAAATGCCCAGTCACTTAGGAAAGTCATTGTTAATGAGTAAACGGCTTCACCAACTAATTTAATCCCGTTATCTAGCCAGTAGCCAAATCTTTCAACGATATTAGCGTATTCATCAGAGATATTAAAGCCACCAGTATATCCAATCTTACCATCAATTACGATAATTTTTCGGTGATTTCTAAAATTCATTTGAAAATTTAATTTAGGAATCATTGGGTTATAGGCAATTGTTTCAATACCGTATTTTTTAAATAGTTTTTTATAATATCTAAAAGGCAGGGTATAACTGCCCCAATCATCATAAATAACCTTAACTTCAACGCCCTGTTTAACCTTTTCTTTTAAGATATCCAAAATGGTATCCCAAATTACACCTTGTCTAATAATGAAAAATTGAATAAAAATAAAATCTTTAGCAGTTTTTAAATCTTCAATAATTTGGGCAAAAATTTCTTCCCCAGTATGGAAAAATTCAACATTTGTATTTTTATAATTTGCCCAACCCCTACCTGATAAATAGTTGATAATTAAATTATCAGAAGGTAGATTTCTTTCTTTTAACTCATCTTTCATTCGAGCAGTTATCTTGTTATAGAAGTTTCTTTGTTTTTTACTATAGTTTCTTGAGTTATAAAACAAATAGAAGATACCACCAAAGATTGGAAATAATAGTATAGATGCAACCCACGTATATTTATACGCTTGGTTCATTGAACTCCTAGATAAAATATAAAGCGATATAATATAACTTAATACAAGTAATGATAAGGCAATTATTAATCCTATTTTAAAATCTCTAAAAATCGATACTAAAATAATCGCAAAAAATAAAACTATTTGAAGTAATAGCAAAAATGCGATTATAACGTTTTTATTAGTTAAAAATCGATATAACTTTTTCACAAAATCACCACCTCTAATAACTTATATTATATAATATATTAGAAAAAAATGCTATAATACTAGAGTGGAGGAGATAAAATGAAAAGAGATCTTACCCTATTAACTGACTTTTATGAGTTAACAATGGCTAATAGTTATTATAATTTAGGAAGAGGAGAAGAAATTGCATACTTCGATTATTTCTTCAGAAATATACCTGATAATGGTGGTTATGCAATCTTTGCTGGATTAGAACAACTAATTGATTATATTAAAAATTTTAAAGTATCTGAAAAAGAAATAGAATTTTTGAGAAGCAAAAATCTATTTTCTGACGGTTTTTTAAATTTTTTGAAAGATTTTAAATTTAGAGGAACAATTTATTCTTTTAAAGAAGGATATCCAATTTTCCCAGGCGAACCAATTATTTCTGTTAAAGGACCAATTATTGATTGTCAAATTATTGAAACAGTTTTACTGTTAACAGTTAATCATCAATCGCTAATTGCAACTAAAGCTTCAAGAGTAGTAGAATCAGCTAAAGGAAGAACGGTTATGGAGTTTGGAGCAAGACGTGCTCACTCTTATGATGCTGCTAACTACGGAGCTAGAGCTGCCTATATTGGTGGTGTTGATGGATCATCAAATACCTATACCGATTATAAGATGGGAATTCCAGCACTAGGAACAATGGCTCATTCATATGTTCAAAGTTTTAATTCAGAATATGAATCATTTTTAGCTTATGCTAAAACATATCCAAACGACACATTATTACTAGTTGATACATATGATACTTTAAGAGTTGGTGTTCCAAATGCTATTAGAGTTCATAATGAATTCTTAAAGCCTAATGGTTATTATTTAAAAGGTATTAGAATTGATTCTGGAGACTTAACTTACTTGACTAAACAAGCGCGTAAAATGCTTGATGAAGCCGGATTAACAGAAACTAAGATTACAGTTTCTAATTCATTAGATGAATATTTAATTAAAGATTTAATTAACCAAGGAGCTCAAATTGACTCATTTGGTGTTGGTGAAAGATTAATTACTGCAAGAAGCGAACCAGTCTTTGGTGGTGTTTATAAACTTGTCGCTATGGAGAATAAAAAAGGCGAAATTATTCCTAAGATTAAACTTAGTGATAATGTTGCAAAAACTACTACTCCAGGATATAAACAAGTTTATCGTTTCTATGATAAAAATCAAAAAGCTATCGCCGATGTCGTAACTCTACATGATGAAGTAATTAATCCAAAAGAAGAATATCTACTATTTGATCCAGATCACACTTGGAAGCAAAAGATCGTTAAAGACTTTGAATGTGAACCACTATTAACACCAATCTTTATTGATGGTAAGTTAGTCTATAAATCGCCAACTATCGAAGAAATTAGAAAAACTAAGCAAGAACAAATGGCGAAATTATGGGATGAAGTTAAACGTTTAGAGTATCCACACCAATACTATGTCGACTTATCTAAACCTCTTTGGGATTTAAAACAAAACTTAATTAAAAAGTTTTCCATAAAAGGTAAAAAATAATGGCTAAGGCAGAAAAACTATCAAAAACTGAAATAATTTTAACTGGTAAGCCTATCTTAAAAGGCATGATTATTTTACCGCTGCCTATTTTACTTACGAATTTAATAAAATCATTTCATAGCGTTATTGATATGTTTTTCTTATCAAGAATGGACCGCACTCATGAAGAGATTGCTTCATCATTAGCCGCGATTAATATTTATTTTCCGACTAATCTTTTATTTTTATCGATTGCCTCATGACTTGCGGTAGCCGCAATTACCATCATCCGGCAATACGAGAAAATAAATAGAAGAGATATTGCGGTAACGTATGCTTCAAAGATTGCCTTTGCCGCCTTTATAACGGCATTAACTTTTATTATATGTCTTTCAGTAGTATTAACAATCACTGCGATGCTACTTGCAAAACCACTAATTTATTTAATTTTATCTAGAGATATTCCAATTGATTATAATATTGCCGCTAAATTTGCGTATCGGGTATTATTTACCCACCATTTGTCGCAATTATTCGAACTGATTTTTCATATTTTAATGGGACCGGACATTTTAATTATGCATTAATTTCTTCAATAATTAGACTATGGGACATTAGAATCCCTATTTTTTTTACTAGGTTATATCTTTAAAGATGTAAGTTGGAATGCTAGTTGGATATCACTAGTTGTAAGTAACGGAATTATCATTATTGTTAACTTATTTTTAAAAAGAAGAATTACACTTGAAAGAAAAGTAAGCTATTATGCTTAATTAAAAATTATAAAGGAGTAAAATTATATATATGACTAGAAAAGCAAAGACTTCAAAAACAGATATAATTTTATATGAAAGACCCATCTTAAAAGGAATGCTTATTTTAGCATTACCTATTTTTTTAAGTAATATATTAAAGTCATTCCACGATATGGTTGACTTAATCTTTTTAGCAAGAATGAACGCTACTGAAGCCCAAATCGCCTCATCGATTGCAGCGATTAATATTCACTTTCCTACTTATGCATTCTTTCTTGCCATTGGTACCGGACTAGGAGTAGCTGCCGTAACCATCGTCAGTCAATATCTTGGAGCTAAAAGACCTGATTTAGCTAGAACTTATGCATCCCGAATAACCTTATTTACTTTAATTACTGGTGCCGTTATTACTTTATTAATGTATGTATTAGCCCCAACCATCGTACGCTTAATGGGAGCTAAAGGTGATACTTATACATATGGTGTTGAATATTTTCAAATCAGAGCATTTGAAATTATCCCAGTATTCTTATTTATAACTTACCAAAGTATTCGTCAAGCAGAAGGTAAAACAACCTTACCTGGAATTATAAATATAACCGGAGTTATTATTAATGCATTTTTAACTTGGTTATTTGTTAATAAGTTAGATATGGGTGTAGCTGGTGCCGGTTGGTCAACTTTAATTGGTCAATCAATTGGATTACCTTTTTTTATTTACGGACTATTTTTCTCTAAAAAGAATGTTACAGTCGATATTAAAGAGTTTAAATTTGATGAAAAAACAACTAAAGATATCTTTAAAGTTATGTTTCCTGCAACATTAGCTACTGCCTTAAACTCTTTAGGATTTATGATTATTCAATCAAGATTATTATATTTTGGCGATGATGTTACTGCTGGATTTTCAGCTGGAAATAGAATTTCCCAATTAGTTTCTAACTCTTTTGCCTCAGTTAGTACCGTTCTAGCGACATATATTGGTAATAACGTTGGTAATAATAATCCTACAAGAGCTAAAGAATCATATTGGACCGCTTTAGTCTTTATGACCGTTTCATCGTTAATTGTCTCTGTACTATTTATATTTATTAGAGAATATTTGATTTTCATTTTAGTTTCAAAATCAATTTCGGAAAATATATTAGAGGTTGCGAAGACTTTTTCATTATGGCTACTATTAGTTCAACCAATGGTTGCCATAATGTGGTGTGATAACTCTTATTTTAACGGATCTGGTCACGCTAAATACACCTTTATCTCAGGAATGCTTCGTTTATGGGTCATTCGAATTCCATTGACATTCTTACTTGGATACTTATTCCCGCAATTAACATATAACGTAATTTGGATTGTGATGATTATTAGTAACGTATTAAACTTAATTATAAATGTATTTTTAAAAAGAAGAGTTAGTCTTGAAAGGACGGTAACTTTCGATGAATAAGTTAGATTTAAATATTGTCCTTTATGAACCAGAAATACCACAAAATACCGGTAATATTATGCGTACATGTGTCGCTACTAACGCCACATTACATTTAATTAAACCACTAGGATTTTCTCTTGAAGAGAAACATTTAAAACGTAGTGGATTAGATTATATTAAAGATTTAAAGATGCACGTATATGAAAATTTTAATCATTTTCAAAGTGAAAACCAAGGAAATTACTATTTTCTAACTAGATACGGGCATAAAAATTACAAAGAAGTTGATTTTACCAAGGAAGATGGTAAAATCTATATCATATTTGGTAAAGAATCAACTGGAGTTGATCGCCATTTATTAAAAGAAAATTTATCTAGATGTTACCGAATCCCAACTACTGATAAAGTAAGAAGTCTTAATTTATCAAATGCGGTTGCGATTGTTACATATGAAGTATTATCACAATATGGGTTCCCAAATTTATTTACAGAAGAACCAGAAACACTGAAAGGAGCTAATTTTTTAGATGATTACTTATGAAAAAATTTAAAAGAAGAGACAAAACACAATCGCTAGGTGAAGAACTAGC
>DUQW01000039.1 GCA_012837585.1 Acholeplasmataceae bacterium | reverse complement strand
TCTTCTTCACCTCTTATAGCAAGTGCCCTATTTTCTTCTATTTTTATGCCTTCTCCTAAAGTCTCATAATAAACGTTATGTTCCTTAAATTTCTTTTCTAGCAAAATATAAGTTAAAACATTATCTTTATTTTCCCCATCTTGGAATGTTAATAAATTAGTATTCATAAATTCATTAGTAAGTTCTTTTTTTGGATCTTCTGTTGATGGAGTGCCTTCCTTACACCCAACTGCAAAAAATAAAATAAAGAATATTACAAATAAACTTAATATTTTCTTTTTTAAATTCATATTGTCACTTTCCTTTCATACGTAATAATAGAATACACCCTTTTAACATTTTTATCAATATATATATTATGTTATTTTAAACAATAAAATAGGAGGGGGGGTACCCTCCTATTAATGTGTATAGCTTCTTTTAAATTTTATGTAAGTCACTTGATTTATTAGATAAGTATTTATGGTATGATTAAAAACTTCCGTTTGTCTACTAGTTAAGCTTACTTTCTCCATAAAATATTCCCAAACATGTTTAAATAATTCTGGATGATCTATAAATGGGTTTCTATTTCCTTGATGACTATGTATGACATTGTTTCTTTGAATTTCAAAGTCATCTACTGGATCTTCTAAATGCCAGTTATATAAAACTCTAATATCTCCCATTTCAGTTCCCGTTGGGTTTTGTGTAAGTGATAAAATATCCTTATATCTAACCGCCATAAATAATAAGATTCTAGCAACATCACCAATATGTTCATCACCGGGATAATATCCATAAGACCCCACTGTTTTATTAGCACCACTTCCAGAAACAAAATATCTGTTTCCTCTAGATCCGTTGGTAGTGTTTTTACTAGCTCTAAGGTTGTGGGGATCACTTGCGATGTTTCTCTTACTGTTATTTGCACTAGATATACCAAGTCTTGATTGCGGCCAGACGTGCTCGCGGTCCCAGGTATCTCCATAATCCCACTTGGCAGTTATATCGTAATTATCATATATTCCCCATAAATATCCGCTACCATTAGAATTTAAATCTGATTTTTCTAATAAATATCTAACTTCTCCGTAAGTGATGTTACCTGATCCGGTAGTTCCCAAACTACCGGTAACAAGTGTTTGAAGTTGTGTTAGTAAGTTATCTCCTTCAGTAGCATTAATACTATCATAATAAGGACCATAATCACTTGGTGGGACAACTGCACCGCTGACATTAACATTAATCTCAATTAATCTACTTGTATCATTGCCAGAAACATCAGCCAACAACGTAACTTTATCAAATACTATTTCAACAAACTCATAATTTTCATTTAAAGCATTAACAGGATCTGTTCCCCATTCAATCTTATAGTCTGGTAAATCATCATATGAATAAATTAATTCAATTTGTTCACCAAATAAAAAACTATTATTTAAATACCTTTCTTCAAGACGTTCTTGAATAATATCAAAGTTATGTTCATCAATATTTTCATATTTAGCAACTAAAGTAATATCTGTTTCAACCACGGTTGAAAAGTCATAATCTAGTTCATCTAATTGCCAAGAAATAACGGTATATTCATTTTTAACTGGATTAGGCGGAACTGGCATTGTATCGCCGTGTTCAATTGAATAAGTTAAATTGATTTGACCGTTAATCATTCCACCGTCTAAATCAAGAGTAACAGTGTGCATTAAAGGAAGTGGTTTTGGTTTAACTATTAAATTAAACTCTCTTACCTTAAATACTGTATCACTAATTAATAGGGTTGCTTTTAAGGTAACACTTTGTGA
>DUQW01000038.1 GCA_012837585.1 Acholeplasmataceae bacterium | reverse complement strand
TTTGAGGCATTCCAACGGACAATTGAGTATTTTACCTTAACTGGTGCTTTTTGTCCGCCAAAGGGAAAATAGAGTACTTTAGGGGTATTTTAAAGGAAAACGGAACATAAAATTACCGGATTATTCATTTTAATAAATTAATTATTGTCATTTACTTATAACAATATTAAATTAAATATTTGTTAATGTATATTGATAATTTTAATCAAGTAGATTAATAACTAAGAATTGTTTTATATATTTTTCCCAGTCTATATTTATTCCGATTGCTTCATCTAATTGATCATTTTCTCTTAAATTGAAAAACTCATTATAATATAACCCATCAATAAATTCTTCTACATTTTCCTTGTGATCTTCTCTCATATTTTTACCATTATAATTAGAGTAGCAAAAATACATTTTACCTCCTCCCCATTTATCAATAATTCTTTTAAAATGATCATAATCCATTTTGTTAAAGGATGTTCCATAAAAAATTAAATCATTATATTCATTTTTAATAAATTTTCCTATAGATAGCAAATCATTTTTAACTCTTCTTTTGCGTTTTGTAAAAATATTAGCTTCAGGAGATATTTTTTTATCATCTTCGAGTGAAATTCCGAAAATTGGAAAAGATAAATCGCCATGAATATTCAAAAAATTTTCTTTTTCATAATTAGTATAATTAAACGTTATAATTTGATATGGTTTATCGCTACCAGTCACTTTCAAAATTTCCTTGATTAATAGTTGTTGTTTTATATAATAAAACTGATTTTCATTTATTTCTTTTATTAAATAGTTTGAAAATCGAATTTCTAATATTTTCAATTCCTCTAATAGAATTTCATAAAAGTTTTTCTTTGTTATTTTCTCTTGCTTATTTCCAACACCAGCTGCAAAATATCTCATATATAGTATATAAGAATAGACACTTGACTTTTCATAATTGTAATTTGAATAATAATTAATTAAATCTTTATAAATCCACTCCCATAAACTTCTTTCTCCATTAAGAGAATCATAAATTTTGTTTTCAATATCGCACCAATTCTTATTTACAATATCCGAATTTGCTATAAAATAAATATCCCAAACACACAACACTTTATCTTTTAAAAATAATCGATTAATTTCATTCCAATCAATTATTTGTTGGTTTTTTGTTTTTATCAGATAATTAAAACCAAATACATTGTCATCTTTTGACACCACTCAAAAAAATGTCGATAACTAGAATTTAATCCGCATTGTAAATCGAACCCATTTCCAGTAATTATAATGGTTCCTGTTACTTTGCTATTAATTTTTATTCATTACTTATAAATTCCCTCTCTTTAGATATTGATTATAAAAGCTTATGATTTTAAATCTTTAATATATTTTTGGAAAACTTTTCTGATAATAACAACTTTATTGATTATTTCATCCATTAATTCTTTATAATTATCTTTATTATTAAAATCTAATCCCTGTATATAATATTTAATTCTAGATGCTTTATTATTGTCAAGTCTATCCCATATCATAGGAAACCCCAAATGTTTTTCTATTTCTTCTTTATTTTCTAACAATTGATCAAATAATAATTTATTATCAGAAATGTATAACTCAACGCCTATCTTATTTTCTTTATTAACAAGGGTTATAGAAATGTGAACTCCACCCACTCCAATAGTTACATCATACCAATGATCAATAGTCGCTTTTCTCTTATTAAAAGGCTTACCTTTTTCACTTAAATAACTATTAAATTCTGTCCAAAACTCTAACCTATCAGCTTGTGTTTGAGAATATTCAATTTCATTCCCACGCTTAGTGCTTTGTATAAAATCATTTGGCTTTTCAATAATTTCAAATTTTGGTGCTGGTAAGGATTCTCCTATTTTATAGGCCTTTAACTCTAATAAAAAGAATGAAACACTACCATTTGTATTATTATTTAACCATTCAATAGCACTTTTATGCTCTTCTCGCGCTTCTTTCACTATCCAAATTATAACTTCGGCTTTTAAACCAGATGCGTAAGTGATAATTTTACCCAAATGATCGTGATCTGTTGTCTCTAACTGATTTTCAATGATTACTTTAATACCTGTTCCATCATCTTCCGCAACCAAATCACATCGGTAACTACCGACGAAAACTTCAGTGTCAATATTTACTAAATTGAGTCCTACTGTTTCATTTAACAATTCGATGTTTTCTTCTTTTGAAAGCCATTTAGAAAAATCATATTGTTCATGTGCCCATAAATCTCTTATATCAACTTCCTCTAATTTACCTAATTTAATAACCTCACTCACATTACCACTCCTTTTATATTTTTATATAGTATTAATCTCTTTAATTATTATTTTTTCATGTTCAATTAAATGTAAAAAATTAGATTCTAATTTTTCAATTAGTCTTTTCACGGATTTAATATATTCTGATTTTCTATCTTTTCCACCGTAATTTGAATAGCAGAAAAATATTTGCCCATCTCCAAAGCTATTAATAATCAAATTATAATGATCGAAGTCTAAATCGTTAAAAGAAGTTCCGTAAAAAATAATATTATTCTTTTGATTGCCAATAAACTCTGGCATATGAGGCAAATCAATGATTGTTCTTCTAAACGACTTAGTGAATATTGCAGCATCAGTATGTTTGTTATTTAGATCACTTATGCCAAAAATTGGATTACTTAAATTACCATGTATATTTAAAAATCGTATATTTTTATCATATGGGGTATAATTAAATGATAAAATTTTAAAATTATCGTTTTCTGTTGTAAATTTTAATAATGATTTTATCAGAGCATTTTGATTACTATAATAATTATCGTTTTTTTCCAACTCAATAGTTAAATATTTACTAAATCTAGTTTCTAAAATGCTTAATTCTTGTAACAAATCATCATAAAATTGTTGTGAAGTAATTTCCATTGGCTTATATAGTTGCTTAAAAAGAGGTGTTCTATCTTCTTTTATTCCATAATATCTGTCAATAAAAATTGCACTGAAAATAAGATATTCATTTTCTTGCCATTTAAGGTTTTTAATATAATAATTGATTGATAATAAAACATTATCCCAAAAATTTATATTAATTGAATTGTGAATTTCTTTTTCTATATTACACCACAAGTCAATATTTAATGGAGTATATATAATAAAGTAAAGATCCCAAATTGAAAGTTTATCATTCTTTTTAAAATAGTCTCTGATTAAATCTAAATAATATTCTAAATTAGATTTTAAATTCAAAACATTTACATAATTTTCAATATTATCGGTACACCACTTAAAAAAGTGTTCATAACCAGACTCTAGTCCACAGGTAAGATCAAATCCATTTCCTGTCACAATAATGCTGTTATCAATTTGGCGATTGCCTTTTTTTTGAAAATTAAGGTCATTTATTTTTTTCATATTAACCTCCAAAAATACTTATGACATTTACAAATTTATTATATTTATTTCACTTTTTTGTTGAATGTTTTTTCTAATAAACTTTCTAATATTTTCAGATACATCATACTTATCAAACAATCTCTCCTCTATTTGATCAATAGATTCATTCCACCAAGGTTCCTTAAAGTCTTGAACAGGTACGGCTCCCCAAGCAGTTGTACTATGTTGTGAATATTTGTTTAAATAAAGTAAGGCCCTTGCAAATCTTGTCATTAAATATTTAGCATGATATGATGCTTTTTCATATGTACTATACGTTCCTTGTTCTTGAAAACTTTCGGTACATACTTCATTTGGAGAAGCGATAATTATATCTGAAAAAGCTCCACCAAGCCCAGCCTTTTCATCCATATTTCCCCAAGCATATGGTACAAAAACTTTATATTTGTTCATTGCTTTTGTTGTTCTTGGGAACGGATAATTTTTAGGAACATAAACTTCTGATTGTTTTCTTGATAATAATCCGTAAATTTTGATATCATCTTTACTTTGTTTTTCTAAATTTGCCGTTGGCAAATTATATTTTTCAGGGTAGTCAAGAGCGTCGGTGCTTAAACCATATGGTTTACGCACCGACGTGATTTTTTGCATAGATTGAAAATCACCCTTATTTAAAACTAACTCTGCAAGTTTAACTATTTGCTCTGGTTTTTCTATATCAGATTTTTCTATAGGTAAAACCTTCTCTTCTGCATCATCACCATTAGTATAAATCAATTGTGCTCCATTAAGTTTATTATCATAACCTTTTATCCACAAAATAAAGTTGGTCCACTCGGCACCTGATATTCCAGGAAAAACATGCTGTCTATTATCGATAAAAACTATTTGTTTATCTTTTTTAACTTGAGGAGTATTTAGTTTAGATAAGTTATTAGCATTTTTCGGTTCTTGCCAGCCTATAGGAAATACTAACGAAACCACTTTGCCTAATTCTCTTGATAACAAATAAAAATCTGTATAGATTTGTTGTTTTGCGCTACTTTGATATGGCGGATTACCAATAACTGCATTAAATTTCATATTTCCTCTTTCTCCTCTCTTCCAAGTTTGTTTATTTGCTATTTTCTTAACTAAGTTCTCATAATTATTTGTATAATCTTCTTTCATCAATTCAACAATATCCTCTATTACTAAGATATTAGTTGGGTATTCTTTTTCATCTTTATAACCTTTAAGTGTTCTCTTTGTAATAGCAGCTGCCATTTTGGTCCTACATATCACAAATATATTATCGTTTAAGATTTCTTGCCATAGTGTAGAAATGTTTTTCATTTGGCCTGTGTTTTGTACGTTTAAATAAATACTTATAGCCGAATATAAAGGGTACAATCCTGATTTTGAGTTAATTTCTAATATATGAGAATCCGTATTAAAAATATCTTTAGTAACATTATTTTTATCAACCCATCTCGCTGATGTATTATCATCAATCTTAATTATATTTTCATAATTTTGTTCATAAAAATTAGCCCCACCTATCGTTTCTCCCATATGCATATTTACTGCTCTCCACGGTGTAAGTACTGTCTCCTTATCTGGATTTTTAAAGGTCGCAAACAAATCGGACAATGCCTGCACTCTTTCAAGTGGGGGTAGTTCATCAGCTGCTTTTGCCTGTCTTCTAATTTTTAAACCAGCTTCTATAAAGACTTCATTATCAAAATATTTACTAAAATCTATAAATATTTCTTTACTAACACCCTCTGGCATAAATTCTACCCAAGATTTATCATCAATAATGTTTGTAAAGTTTTCTACTCCGATTTTTTCTTCTATACCAATATCAGCACCATAAATTAAAAGTGGTATTCTAATTGCAATTCCTCTTAGAATAGCTATTGCACTCAGTCGTTCTTTTAATTTTCTTCGTCTTTCTTTTAAAAGTTCCTTTTCTTCTTCAGTTAACTCTTTCTTCTTTTTTTCAATTATTTCTCTTAATTCATCCTCTAGACCTTGATCATTAATTAAGATATCGCCTTTTATAGGTGCAGCGTTTGCAGCTTTTAATGTCTTCTTTAAGTTTTGGAATTTTTCCCATTCGACATCAGTTAAATTCAATAGATTATCATTATATAGACCAGTGTCATCAAATCCATTTCTAGCAACTCTATCGATAGTCGCCCTTTTTAACTGAACTAACATATAATTAACATCATATGGTTTCATTTGAGAACCATCGATTGCTATTACAGGGCAGAAATTTAAAAAATCACCTATTTGTGCTTCATTATTTATAACTGCTCCAGGTCTTCTTGATAAATTACTAATTTCAGCAATAATTTTTAAAGTTCTGTCGGGTGCAAAATCAAAAACATAACAATTAGTTTTCATTTTTGTTCCAATTGTGGCCGGAGTTTGAACTCTAAAGATGGTTTGTAAGTACGAACTTGCTGAGGTTTGTGCTGAGCCTGATAACATAAAAACTGCTGTCCATGCTGGAACTGTTACACCTGTTGTTAATCTTCCGCAAGAAAGAGTAATACTTCTAGTTTGTTCTGGATTGTCAGTAATAGCTTTTTGTACCATTTTCAATGCGTCTTGATTCGGTACTTCTTCGTCTCCTTCGCCGGCTACATTCACTATATCAAAATGTTGAAATACTGGATGTTTTTTAAGTAATGAAGATAATGCCTTTGCTTCCTTAACACCCGGAAGCATCCAAAGTGTGTGTCTAAAATTATCTCTATATTCTATTGTTGAAAATGGATAATTATGTTCTCCTTGTTGAACTAGTAAATTTAAAAAGAAACGAATATCATCCTCATATACAAACTTTCCATCATATGATTTATCTAGATTTAAATGAGGACTATGTTTTCTCAAATTCGGAGTCCATACTTTGAAAAATTCTCTAAAATTAAAAGCTTTATCTTCTATATCTAAATATCTTTCTTGTTTAATTATTTCTTGTAAATCATATGTATATATATTCATTTTTGGAAGAGACTCATATGGATTAGAATCTCCAAAACGTTTTTGAACCCAATCTAGTTTCGCTTTTTGTTCCATTACATAGTCCCAAGTAAAGACCTCTTCATCTTTAAATGTCACATTGCTTTCAGGTGTTAATAGATTAAATGGCGTTCCAGAAAGATATAATGTTTTAGTTTTTTTAGTGCTAACTATTAACTCTTCTAAAACTTTAGAGCCTAAATCCGTTTGTGTACCTTCATGGGCCTCATCATTGATAATAAAATCCCATTTTTCATTAACGATATCTTCGTTTTTATCGTGTCTTCCTCCAAACATTTTTGAGCCCCTTAAATCTTGCATACTAGCAAAATATACAAAACTCTTGCCCTCATTTTGATGAGCCTTCACAAGATCATCAAATTCATAACCAACAGATTTGCTTCCATAAATATATTTAGGGTTATCATAAAATATTTTATTAAAATCTTCATACCAACTTTCTTTTACAACTGGTCTATGTGTAATAATTAGAGTTTTATTAAATTTCATGCGTTTTACTACTTCAAGTGCAGATAATGTTTTCCCAAAACGCATTTTTGCATTCCATAACATATGGCCATGAGTATTAATTTCAATACCACGTTTAGTAAATTGTTTTATTGTTTTTGTTATAGCCTCTTCTTGTTCTGGTCTAAATATAATAGGGGTTCTACCTTCAGAAATTTCCCTTGCATAAAGGGAGCTTCTACCTTCTTTAACAGCCACTATAGCATTTTCAACTGTATCAAGATCTACTTCAAACCATTCTTGTGCACCGTTTAAATTTTTATCACTTCTTTTAATATTTGATCTAATCAAAACAGCGTGAACATCATGATCGCTAAAAGCTTTATTTTTATTATTGATTGCTAATGTGGTATAAAAAAGTCGATAACTAATACCCGCAGTTTTAGTATATGTATCGATTCTAGCAACTGCTGCTTCATTCAACTCATCACAATTATCATGAATTTTATGCACATTTTGTATATTGTGAATGGTTGTTTCTCCTATTTTTAATAATCCTTTGTGGCTTTCGCTATCAATTCCAAACACATAAATTAATTTATGCGAGAAGGTTGACTTAAATTTATTTTCCATAATTCATACCCCTTTACAAGATGTCTACAAATCTAATTATTTTATCGTTTTGCCAATCTTTTATAATTGAATATATCCCATTATGTTTAAAAATATTTTGGGTTTCACACCCTAAACAAGAACTTATGTCTGGTTCGCCAAACAAGTTATACCCTATTATTTTTTCATCGCTACAACTATTGGGTATTACACCTTTTAAACCATCCATTTGCCAAAAGTTCCAAGAAATTATATCTGCGATTTGATTAACCAATTCAACGTTAGGAACTTCATTAAACTTATACTCATAATATTCTATAAATGTGTATAATAAATTTAATCTAGCTATTAATAAATTGTCGCCTTGCCACTCATATCCATAAGTTGATTGATATGCTTTTATAGCCCAATGAATCCAATCTTTTTTTTCGTTGGCATTTTCATTAATAACCCTTAGTTTCCTATCTAAAACTCCAATCCTATCCTTAATTTGAATATAATTTCCACTAACTGTATCATATCTACTAACAATATAGGGAGCTTCACCGCATGTAATCTCAATCCTTAAGTCTAAGATATAATCTTGCCATCTTTTCTTCTTAAATTCTATTTTATTTGAGATTGACTCCCAAGACTCTTCTTTTTCAATATTAAACACATTTTCTTCATCAAACCATACATTATCAATCAAATTATTTTGATGATTACAAACCCATGACGGTGTAAAAACCTCTCCTTTTTCTTTAATACGTTTTTGTTTTTCAATAATACTTTTATTGATTCTTGGTTGAATAATATTTTTATGTTTTCCCAAAATTAAAGTAATATCTATTTCATGATTGAATTCGTATTTGGAACCATATTTTATATAATTATCAGTAGCCCATATGATATTTGATTGTTTTGCTTGATCAACCAATAAAAGAGCAAGAGTATCGCTCGCAAGTTTATATTCTCCGTTTTTAAAAATATTTATATATTCATTTTTTAATTCATGTTCTTTTTTAATGTTCATAATTAATCCTTTAAATTAACATTCTATATTATAATCTTATCATATTTCACAAAACTTTTCTCCGTGTTTTATCAATAAATCAAGATTATAAACAAATCAATCGTATTCTAATTAGACATGGATTTGGTTCGGACACCTGTCGAGTTTGCTAAAGTCAATCGGTTCGGACACCTGTCAAGTTTGATAGTTTTTTGCATGAAAAAAGCCTCAGAAACACGAATTCTTCTAAGGCTTATAAATTTATATAATCGCTTTGTTGGCTTAATAAATCCATTACTAAAGTAAGATTTGTTTGGAGGCCCCGACCGGATTTGAACCGGTGGTCAAGCTTTTGCAGAGCCATGCCTTACCACTTGGCTACGGGGCCGAATTACGCTATTTAATTATATCTAATTTTAGCGTATTTTGCAATCCTTAT
>DUQW01000037.1 GCA_012837585.1 Acholeplasmataceae bacterium | reverse complement strand
CACCAGCACCTTGTTCCTTGTTATATCTTTCATTCATGCCAATTGCGATATCTGGTGATTGTTCTGATAGATGAACTAAAATATCAAACTCATCAGGATACCCAATATCTAACAATACTCTACCAGCTATTATTTTATAATTAACCTTTGCTATAGTTGTTAGCTCACCAAAGATAAACACCTTGTTACCTTCAATTGTTAGACAAAACAATCTAGCGCCGATTTTAGGACAAAAATCAGGTGGTGGAGCTGCCTCAGTTACTCCTGTATATTTACCAATTGGTACAATATTTGCATCAAGTAACACTAATGTATCAGCCTTAGTTACTGGTGATAATACTACCGCTTCTCCTTATATTTATACTATTAATGAAGAAGGTATAACACCAGATCATATTATACCTACATACTTACTATATGATAGCGATACATTAGCAAGTATATTGCTAGATTAATAATTAAAATCATTAGAAGGGACGAAAAGGTCCCTTTTTTTATAAAAAAGGGTAATATATCTCTTTATTACCCTTAAGCAAAAATTTTATAACTCTATTGCAGCATTTTTATTTAGACTAAACCTCTGGGAAAATTTAACTTTACCTTGCTGTTCTAATATCTTTAATAAAGCTTTCGCTGATTTATAATCATAGTCTAGGATGTAGCTGTGTAGGTCTATAAAGCTTTTATCATTTATTATTTTAAAAGTTTCATAATACCATTCGTCTTTATAATTAGATTTAATAAACTCTTCTACAGCTGATTGAATTAAATTAGTTGAGTAATATTCTTCCTTGATAAAGGGTGATAAAACACCAAAAATGATATTGCTTATATCTACATCTATACCATTAGGTAAAAAAATAGGTCGTGCTTTGATTTTGATTTTGTAATTGTTTGTAAAATAAATTATTTCAGAATTAGACTTTATCACGAAATAACCTTTGCTAATTTTTGTTGTTTCCGTTACAATTGAAAAATCACTTTTCCAAAACTTAGAATTTATATTTCTTATATCCAACTTGTTTAAATCACCATAATGATTACAGTAAATGTAAAATCCGCCTACCCAAATAGCACCAATATGTGCAAACTCTTTATTATATTCATAAATTTCATTTCTACTATTTTTATTATAATTAGAATAGTTAACCTTAGGTACATGATGTTTATTATAAAAAAGCATTAAACCTAACAAAATACTATTTATATTTTCGCTAATAGAAATTTCTGATTCAATATCAAACTCTTTTATTTTTAACTTTGTTGACTTAGGTAAATCCTTAATTGCGACTATTAAATTAATGGCATTACTTCTCATTTTTTTAACCTCTTTCATCTATTATTTAATTGATTCAACAATTGTAATGTATTTTTCTGCTTGACGATTAGTCATGTTTTTGATCTTTTCATAATGTTTTTCCATAATATGATTATCATATCTGTATCGAGTAGATATTAATTGTTTGGTTTTATTGGTTGACTTAAAAAACTCATTAGTTTTTTCTTGAATAACATTAAGTGTATCTTTTAACCAAAAACTATTTTTAAATTTCGGAAGATAATATAGTAAAACTTTTTTTAATTGTTCCTTAATACTAAATTGATTAAAATTGAAATAAATTTCGTTTTCCTCAGTCTCACTGAAAAGATAGCCTTGATTAATTGAAATGTTTTTTTGCGCTTTAACTATATAAAAAGTGTTTTTTTCTCGATCGATTGTTTCTTTTTTCATAAATACAGTTTCATTGATCGATTCTACTCCAGATGGTTTGTCTAGCATATTGAAGTTTTTATACATGTATATAATTTCTAATGCATCTTCTTGACTCTTTTCATATGTCATGAAAGAGGCTTGTGATAAACCATTATATTTTTCAATCTTTAATTCTTGAAACCTTTCATCACTTTGACAAATATCAAGCATATCTTGATGGTTATAACTGCTTACAAAATATTTATTAATTTCTCTCATGTTTGTCCTCCCTTGCAATTTGTTTACTATTTAATAATTCATAGAAGTCATTATAATTTTCAGTTTTTGAATTAATTGTTTTTAATTCATCACTATAGTTCTTGTTTAGATAATTTAAATCTAGTCCACTATCTGCAAACTGCTTTACTAAAGACATTAATAGTTTTTTATCATCATCATTAAGTAAATAATTTATGATGTCTTCTTTTAAATCAATATTATGTAATAAATATGCTCCTATAAAATCATTTAATTGACAACCTAGCTTGTATGAGACTTCTATGTATTCTTTATTGAAATATTTTAAATCTTTTAACTTAATCATTTCTCCAAAAGATATTAAATAATAAGCATTTTTCATAAAAAGCAATGCCGATAGTTCATTTTTGGTAACAAATTCAATGATATAGTTAATATCATTTTGATAATCTTTTAATGAATAATGAATTTGATCATCTAATATAATTAAATTATCTTCTAAATATGAATGAGTCTTGTAATTAATTTTTAAGCCATTTTTTCTTTTTTTTGTGTTTTGGCCATAAATGATTATGCGTGGATATTTATCAAAATCAGATATAATATCATACGCTCTTTTAATTTTTTCAAAAAAATGATTTTCATCATCAACATGTATATCATCATATTTTGCATAATCAAAAAAGATTGGATAAAGCAACGTTGAAATAAAATCGACATCAATAATAGGAATTTCAATGTCTAATGGTTCTATTGTTACTTTACCCGTTTTTTCTTTCATTTTTTTAATTTCTTCTCTAAATTGTTTGTATGTCATTTTTATATAATCTCCTTTTATATATAGATATGTTTTCCGAATTTCTTTTTACCACTTATGTCATCTGTTAAAATCCAAATCACGTCTGTTTGATTTAAAATATTTTTTTCTGGACATTTTGCATATCCATCGGTAATAATTAATAATGCTAAAGGCTTAATATTTGATTTCGCTACATAGTTAAATATTATTTCAAAATTAGTTCCGTAAGTAGATTTTATTTTATCTAACATCTGTTTAAATTGTTTTATAGAATTAACATTGATAGGTTTTGTAACAATTGTCGAAAAGAAAGAAATTAAAACATTAAACTCTCTAAATTGTTTAAAAATATCAATTATTTGAAAAACTATTTTAGTTAATTCTTTATTATTTACAGAACCACTAACATCAATAACCATCCAAATGTTTTCAAGTTTTGCCCCGCTTTCATAATACTTAGGTAGTAAAAAATCTTTATATCTTAAATCAACTCTTTTATATGAATAATCATATGTTTTATTCACAATGTAATCTCTTAAAATGTCTCTCCAATTTTTTCTTAGGAGGTATGGCTTTACATGCATGATAAAATCTCTTGAGTGAATAATATTATCTGTTAATGAGAATGAGGGTGATTTAGTTTTATACTGATAAATTTCATTAATAATTGAACGATCAATTTCATCACCTTCTTTCCATTGCTCATGATTATCTATTACATATGTAAGATCTACTTGATCTATATTTTTTATTAAATATTCATATATTTCTTCGGTCGACAAATGTGTACCGGATATATTACCTTTCCCGTAAATAATCGCAAGATTAGGCTTCTTAAAATAACGTTTTAAGATATCATTAACTACAATATCAGCTGCAATATTGTATATAAATGTATTCTTCTTCCTGCTTCTTTTTGGATGATTTAAAAATATATGTAGTATTTCATGAGCAACAACATAACTTAAATCATAAACTGATGTTTTATTAAAAAAATCAATACCTATCGTAATAATTCGTCCATTAGTTGCAGCAGTTGGCATGTCGTCAGAAAATTCAATTTCTATTTTTTGAAATATATATCCTAAATAAGAATCTTTCAAAAATAATTCAGTTCTTACTTTCTCTAATTTTTTTAGATCTATCATTCAATATTATCTCCTATTTTTAATATTAACTGTTTAAATTCTTTAATATTATGAAGATTATAAGTTGTTGGATTACTAGTTGATATTGCTTTTATTAACCTTAATGAAAAGTCAGTTGGAAGTTTCATTAAATATCGCAAAACATTAACAATTGTTATCTGATCTTCAATAATATTTGGTAAGTCTAATTCAATATGAGAAACTATTCTTTCTATAGATGAAACTTGTTTTGGAATATCTATTTCTTTTCCAGCATATATTTCAGGTAAACCTAGTTCTTCAAAGACCCCTTGATTTATGAAAAAATAAGTTAATGAATATCCTAAGATTGAATTACATAAAATTTCCGATTCTTTAATATTTGAATTTAAATTTTTTAGTAAATTAGATAATATTTCCCAACTTCTTGGAGTGACCACAATATATGAATCTTCATGACTTTTGCCAGCATTTAATTTTGCCGGGTATTTAGTTATGAAATTAATAATTTCATTTGATATTTCTTTTTCTTTGGCCCATTTTAACCATGATTTAACGTCGATAGTTAATTCGAAATGAATGAATCTATTTTTTAAAGCATTCGGCATCTCAAATGATACCGAAGCATCTTCTGTGCGGTTCCCTGCCCCGATTATAAAGGTGTTTTTAGGTAATTGATGAGTTCCTATTTTTTTATCAAGAGCAATTTGATAAGCTGCCGCTTGAATACTAGTTGGTGCAGCTGTTAGCTCATCTAAAAACAAAATATTGATTACATCTTCACTTGGATCTAGTTTAAAAATTTCTGGTGTTAACCAAACAGCTGATGTTTTATCAAAGTTGGGAATGGGAATTCCATTTAAATCGATTGGTGTGTATAAAAGTAATCTAACATCTTTAACTGTAACTCGTTTATTTGTTAATTTTTCTAGACGACTAGCAATTTCAAAGACGGCTTGAGATTTACCAATTCCGGGTTGTCCTTGAACAAAAACTGCAGGGTGCATACAAATATTATTATTATCGCTGTATGCCTTAAAATTTCTAGTAAGTATTTCAATAAATTGCTCCGTTGAGACTAGAGCATGGTCTTTAATGGTTAAGTGCATATTATCTACTCCTTTCCCTTTTTCAATAAAAAACTTCCATCGATTAACGATGGAAGTTTTATTATAATATGTTCCCATCGTTCAAGCTTTAGCACCTTACCAATTGGCAGGTTGCTGAAGGGTCATAGAGCTTGTCTCTCTCCTTCTCTTTATGGTGTTATTAAATTGTTAATTGCTAAAATTTGATGATATTTTATAATTCCAAATCACATCTAACTCATTTGGATTCCACATGTAATGCCAAGTTGGTTTAGAATGATTACTTTCAGAATAAATTACAATATTTTTAGAATTTGCAAACGCTTTTTGTTCAATATTATCAACTGATAACGGGATTACTATTTTTTTCATCTTAGTATTAAATGACACGGCTCCTTCTTTAATAGTTTTAACACTATTGGGAATGGTGTGTTCTTTTTCATAACAAGGGGGAATCTTAATTAAAGTCTTTAAGTTTTTATCATATAATATTCCATCAACAGATGTAAATGACTTATTTTTTTCATTTACAATAATCTTTTTAAGCTTAAGTCCTATATTAAACGCATTATCGTCAATTATATCTACTGATTTAGGTATATTTATTGTTTCAATATGAGTAAATGCTAATAATCCACTTGGAATTTCTCTTAATCTTTCTGGAAGTGTCAATTTAATTAATTTAGAATTATTAATAAACAATAATCCTTGTAAATTAAGAGGTATAGCAAATTGGGAGTAGTCTTCTTCAAATATTATTTCATTTAAATTAACACATCCCGAAAACGCTAACCCTTTAATTTCAATAACACTTTTTGGAATAAACATTTTTTTAAGACTGTAGCAACTGTTAAATGATTCTATGCCTATTGATTTTAATTTGCTGTTAGGTTCAAAAATAACCTCTTTTAAGTTAAAAGCATTGCTGAATGCGAAATCTTCAATGTATTTAACTGAAGATGGAATTGTAATTTTAGTTAATCCATGAACATTAGAAAAAGCGAATTTATTTATCATATTTACGCTTTTAGGTATTTGGTAAAAGCCTTGCTTGTTTTCCGGATATTTAATGAGTTCAGTTTTGTCTTTATTAAATAAAACTCCTTGAATTGATGAGTAGTAATTATTATCTTTTGCAACAATTATTTTTTCTAAACTTTCCATATCACGAAATGCATCTACTTCGATAAACTTGATTGTTTTAGGGATTTGAATCGATTTAATATAATCAAGACCCTTAAATGCACCTTTCATAATCATAATCACAGTTTTATCAAATACTTTACCTTTTATGATGATATGTTCATGATTACAATTAGGCATCACAACCTTTACATAGGCGTAATCTTCAGTTATCTCGTATTTAATAATACCATCTGAATAAGTGAAGTTTTCATCTTTAATATTTTCAAAACCAATTTCATTCATAACTATTACCTTCCTGGGTGTAAATAACTTTTATTTCATTATTAGTCCAGTTGTCTTCAAAGATGTTATCTAAACTAGTTAAAGATGTGTGTATCTCTAGATTTTCACAGTCAACAAATGAGTTTTTACCAACTTCTTCTATTGAACTAGGTAAAATAATTCGTGTTATTTTTCTAACATCAGTAAAAGCCAGTTCACCAATTCTTCTTACACCACTTGGAACTTTGTAAACGCCACTTAACCCTTCTGGGAATTTAACTAATGTTTCCTTATCTTTTGTATATAGAACTCCATTAATTGAAGTAAAATAGTTATTATCTGGTGCTACATCATATTCTTTTATTGCCGGCAAGTTAATTAACATTTCCGTATTTATTTTATTTACTGTGGCTGGAATAACTAACGTTTCTAAGTTAATCGCACTAGTAAAGAAAATATAATCCATCGCTTTAATACCATCTTCAATAATTATTTTTTTAAAGCCTGAACCAGCAAATGCTAAAGGATGCACAAATCTTAACGTTTTAGGTATAGTTATTTCAGTTAAGTTAAAACAGTCATAAAAAACATTGTCTTCTAATGTTTCAACACTCTTAGGAAAAATAAAATCTACTAAATTATAATTTTCACTAAAAGCTTGACTATTAATTCTTCTTAATTTACTATTTTCTTCAAACGTAACTTGCCTTAAACTATGACACCCAGCAAACGCCATTACACTTATTTTAGTAACTGTTTTAGGAATAGTGATAGATTCTATATTTATGCAATCGCAAAACGCCAATTCTTTAATTTCTTCTAAATTAGAACCTTCTTCAAAAATAACTTCTTTTAAATTCTCACACTCATAAAAAGCATGTTGTTCAATAACTCTAACTGTCTTAGGAATAAATACAGTTTCCGGTCCATCAATTTTATTTACAGCATCAGAAAGAATTGTAGTTACTCGAAGACCGTTAATATAGCTTGGAAATATAATATCTTTTTCTGATTGTAATTTTTGTTTGGTTTTAATGCCCACCTCAATATCAAATTCAGCATGTAAATCTTTTAAATCATCGGTTGTTTGTTTTTTATTGTTCATTTTTTATTTCTATATATTTAATTAACAGTAACTAGTAACTTCAAATATATTTTTCCTCTCTTTTTTTCTAGTTAGATCGTTTTTTTAGTTTTTATCAAACTGGTTACCGATATTTAATATTACTTGCTTTTTTTGATGTTCTATTTCTTTTATTCTTTCAATATTTAATAAATATTTGTTGCCGATTTTGACTTGTTTTTCATATTCATACATAGGTATTAAGACTTCTTTTAGTTTATTAATTGTTAACAAAGAATAAATTCCGTCTGTTGCAATATGTTTTAAGGCTTTTTGACCTTCATCACTATGCAAAAATGCCTGTAGATATGGTGGATAAATTAGTTTTTCATTAACTTCTAGAATAAACAAATTGCCTTGAGCAAAAACGTCAAATTCGTCTTTTTGATAAATAGCAACTTTAAATGGAATTCCACTTCTTGATAATAAGATATTATTGTTTTTTACTAAATAATTATATAATTCATTAATATCATCTTTTAATGACTCCATATTATTACTAATAATTCCATCATTAATATCAGATGTTTTAATATACTTTATGTTTGTTTCATCTAAACTAGTATAATTATCTAGTTGATTAGCTGTTAACATAAAGCCTCTTTTAATATTTGTCAAATCGCCTAATTGAGCGCTTTTTTCATATTCAAACTTAACTAAATATTGATTAGGATTTAATCTGTAGTTATTGTTTATAATTTCTTTATTAGATACATTAACTGCATAATCATTTTCTTGATCTAACAAATTAATTATTTTTTCGATATCTGATAAATCATAAGTTTTTCTTCTTCTTTCTTCACTATAGATATGTTTAGCATCAATAAATTTAACTGATTTATTGTTGTGAGATAATTTATAGATAACTGGTCCTATTAAAGTTGTATTTAAAAGTCCGGAAGGAAGAGAAATTACTGCTTCTATATATCCATTATCAATAAAATGTTTTCTAAAAGATAAACTATTTAAACTACTAAAAGTCGAAGGATGTGCTAAAGCTATGCCAACTCCATCATCTTTTAAGCTAGACATTAAAATAGTAATAAATGCCCAATCTAATGAACTAGCTAAATTTAATGATGCAAACAAAGGAGTTCTACTATTAAGTTTATCTAAATACTTTTCATCTTGTGGTCTTAGATTAAAAGGTACTTCCATAAATATTTTGTCAAACTTAACATCAACCGGATCAAGTAAAACATCATGTTCATAAAAATTGATATTTAATTTTTTGTTATCTTTTAATATTATATTATTTAAATTAGTTTTCATTTTAGCAATAATTAGATTATTACTATTTATTTCATATCCAATATAATTATTATTAGGAAAATCAATTGCTGTACTATTTAAAAAAGATCCCATTCCTGAACAAAAATCACCAACTACTTCACCTTTATCTATTTTTAATAGTTTATTGGATAAATTAATAATCGAATTATTAGTAAAACTATAATCAAAGTTAGTATTTATATTTTCTGGATACTTTAATGCATAAATAGATAAAACATCTTCGTCAATGTTAAAAAAGAAATTTACATCTTCAAAATTGACATTTGATAATGTTTTATCTAAAAACTTTTTGATTTCTTTGTCTTCTTCTTTTTTTATTACTTCATGGTAATTAAAAACTAAATTATTAGTGCTTAAAAGTCTTTTAGATAGATAGCTAACATACATTAATGAAAATGTATATTCAAAATCATCTATTGTTTTAACATTTGAAATTCTTCTTATAAATTCTTTTGTTTTAAAGTTCATATTGACCTCCTAATTATTGCAATGGTTATTCATAACCGCTCTTGTGATTACAATATACCATGATAATATTAGTTTGTCTACTGTTTTAACATATAAAACAAAAAAACTTCCGAATTTACGGAAGTTTTGTAATTTCTTTAACAATAGTATCGAGTGTTTTTTGATTGTCGTTTTTATAGTTTTTAATTAAATATTTTAAATCAATTAAAAATGTATGTACCCTTTCATGAGTTAATTGATTTTCAGTTTCATTATCTTTGTCCATTTGCGCATAACCGATATAAATTAAGTCATCTTTATTTTCATTAAATAATTTTTTCTCTTTATTATATGGCATAACAAAGATATTATATGCTTCTTGTCCTTCATCAATTTTACTGTTGTGTTCACCATAAACAATTTGTTTATGAACTGAACTTGTTGGAGGAAGGTGACGATCTCTTATCTTTTTATCTAATGATCCAAAACGATAGTATTTGGCATCTATTATTAATATTTTGTCAGAGTTATATTCAACAATTGTATCTGGCATTAATGAAGAACCCTCACAAACAGTGTCGTCTTTAAATTTCCAATAACTTTTTGGTTGATATTTTTTTGAAATATTAATTCCACCAAAAAATCGATTAATCATATATTCAAAAATATATTCATAGTAATCAGTTCCAAATGAAAAGTTGCTACTATTGGCATTTTCATTTAATCCATCAATAATATTTCTAAAATGTCTTAGTCGTTCTCTTTCTTTATCATTAAAAGTTTTTGAATACTCTTTTTCAATTTGATATAAATAATAATCTTTTAATTTAGCAGCTGACTCTTTTGTTAGTTCTGGCGTGTGTGTAGGAACACTAATTGCTTCATAGGGCCAAAATAATTATCAAGATTAACATCCTAAATTGAAAAAAGCTGGATTGTTAATCCAGCTGTAAATTTTCGAGTTTTACTTTCGATCTTTGATTGCGTCAATCGGCCTAAGCCTTGCAATTTTATTAACTGGGAAATAGCTTGATAGGGTAGCAACGAAGGTACTAACTAAGAGCAGTCCCAAAACTTGACGAATACCAAAATTTAAAAACGTCAAAAGGATATTGTATTCTCTTCTTAAAAATAAATTGATGTAAATAACTGCTCCTATTGTCAGGGTTGTGGCGACAATAAAGCTAATTAAGGCGATTATCAAGGCTTCTTTTAAGAAGATACCGAAAACATCTTTGCTTCTTGCTCCTAAAGCTCTAAGAATTCCGATTTCTTGTTTTTTATTAGAAACAGATATACCGATGAAGTTAATTAATAACAAGGAGGCGAAAACAGCTAAGATTATACTAACTATTAAAAACACATTTTTCAAACTAACAATTGATTGATTAAACATATCAAGTAAATATAAAACCTCATTGGATAAAATTATTTTTGTTTGGGGTTTCGATTCAAAATACTCTTGACCTATCTCTTTTAAGGTATCATTAGACACACCTTTTAAGGTGCCAAAAGCACTTACAATTACTTCAAAATCATCCTGATTAGAAACTTCAAGTTTGTTTAAAGGATTTTCTTTGCCGTAAATATACCAATTGTCTTCATAAATTACACCACCAAGCGTAATATTCATTTGATCAGTTGATTGATCTAATCTGTTATAGGCCGTTAAATGAAGCGTTAATTCGCTAAACAATTGTTCATATTGGATGAATCGAGCCCGGCGATCAATTGTCTGAAATGCTGTTTCATATTCTTCCCATTTTTCACCAATTAAGTAATCCATAAAATCCCGATATAGGCGTTCCTCGCCAACCACTTCGATTATATATTCATCTAAGGTTAATTTCCCGTCTTCAGGTTGATCTTGATTGTAATGATATTGGTCCGCTATATAATAAAATTCCTTGAATTGGATATTTGTCAACAACTTATCAACTGGGTATTCTTCTTTAAAAAATTCATGTTTAAGCGCTTCAATATATTCAGAGAACACACGATTAAAAGCCTCCCACCTTATATCTTTATCGATTGATTCATCGAATATAAAATAAATGAAATCGTCAACATTAACCGCTAACTCTTTATATTGCACGTAAGGATATCTATTTATAAACTCTTCAAAACCCATTAGATACTCATTACTTAAAGTAAGTAAATGAGACTTTAAAATAGGGCTATAGATAGATGCTAGTGAGGGATCAAATTCTTGAATAACCATATCAAATAAACTAGAGGTAACATAATAACTTAAAATAATTTCACCTTCAAGATTTTCGTAGCTTTTACCCGTAAAGTATTCAACGTTTTCAGTAGCGCCTGTGATATATTTAAATGATGATTCCATTTCTTGATACCCTTCGCTGTTCTCTAGCGCTCTTAGCTCATAATAAATATCATTAGCAAAATAATTACTAAGAGGTCCGCTACTACCAGGAGCTAGTACCATCATCGTATGGGCACTTGTTTTTAATAAATATGCTAGTTCATTACCTAATAAATAGTTAGTGTTAGAAGGTGTTTTTAATGGGGCGTAACGTTGTTCGTTAAAATTAGTATCTAAAATACCAACAATAGTTTTCCCAAGCAGTTCCAGTCCAATCATATCTTGATAACTGTTTATTTGAAGTAATTCATCATTATGGCTGATAGAATATCCGTATTCCTCAAATAGGGAGAATATATATTTTGTTATTAGTGCTTCGTTATCTGTAATTGGCCAGCTACCATCGACTAATTTAAATCCGTAAGTCTCAGCTTCATTTTCTTCTAAGTAACTATATCCTAAAATTTGAGGGTGGTAGTAACTTGATATTTTATCTACTTGAATTTTATCATATAAATCATATCCTTGATTGTAAAAATGGTGTTCGGATTTAGAGGTATTATATTGCCTAATCGGAACAAATTGAAAACCTTGGTATCTAGTTTTAATTTCTTCTAAATCCGAGTTTGATAGAAAGGTTTCATTATAGTAATCATATTCACTTAAAGTACCCTTTTGAATTGAAATAAGATCTAAATTAGAATCGTGAAAAGAATGAACCATTGTGTTGGTGGCATTATAAGCCGCAATCGTATCAAATAAACCGAACATTGCAAATGAAAGGGAAGCTAATATAATTGACAATACAAGGCGGAAGCGTTTAACCCTTAATCCGCTAACCCCCATTTTAAGCGATGCTTTAAAAGGTAACTTTGATTTAATTGGGCTATACCCACTGTTATCGGTGTTAATTTCTTTTGGATTCGTATTTATAAATTCGTAGCTATCTTCACCGCCATAGAAGCTGGCATCGGAAATCTCGCCACGATGAAACCTTTTCATATAATCGTTAATTAATTTTATATCTTTTTTAGTTAAAGTGTAGCTTTCTTTTACATCAAACAGCCCATCTTTTAATACAATATTCGTATCTTTAAACTGCGTTGGGCTAGTTGTTCTTGATACATCACTTATAACCTGACCATCCTTTAATTCAATAATACGATCGCCAAAGGTAGTGGCAAATTCCCGGTCATGGGAAACAACCAAAACTAATCTAGTCTGTGCTAACTCTCGGAGCGTCGTTAAAATCTGCTTTCCAGTTTCGCTATCAAGAGCCCCAGTCGGCTCATCGGCCATAATAATATCAGGGTTTTTAATTAAGGCTCTAGCAATTGCAATTCTTTGATTTTCTCCTCCCGATAGTTCGTTAGGCTTTCTGCTAGCGTACCCAGTTAATCCAACCATTGCTAATATTTCATTAATGCGCTCATTGGTAGCCTTATGACCTTGGAGTTCAAGCGAAAGACCGATGTTTTGGGCCACATTAAATTCTTGAAGGACGTTATATTCTTGAAAGATGAACCCAACCATGGTGTTACGGTAAGAGTCAAAATCCGCTTGTTTGAAATCGCTCGTTGATTTTCCTTTTACAAAAAGCTCTCCAGCCGTGTACTTATCCAACCCACCTAAAACATTTAGTAAAGTCGATTTTCCAGATCCTGATTTACCCAAAATAAAAACCATTCCGGTTTTAGGAAATTCCAGCGAGACATTGTTTAATGCATAAACATCACTACCACTTTTAACTTTATATGCGCGGCTCAGATTCTTTACTTTAAGCATATAACCAACCTCCTATAACATATATATGTATTTTAATCTATAGTATCAAATATTTCAAGTTTAAATGTAAGTTTTAGTAACCTAATAAACAAGGTGGCCGTTTCCGGGCGCCTTATATTTAATAACTAAGTTATTTTATTGTAAACTCATATATTATTAATCCTTTGTTTTTTTTACTGTAACCAATAGAGATGTAATTATAATTAACTTGAGCAAATTCAGGGTTATATTCCCCAGTTTCAATGCAATACAAAAGGAACTTCTCATATCCAGTTGTTTGAACGATAAACACCATCGGAAGAAAAGAATTCGCCGGTAGTGAGTTTATCCAATGAGGTTTATTTAAGCTATTTTCAAAAACTGAAGCTTCGCTATCATATTTCACTACACTAGTATACTTTAAAAGGATATTTGAACTAGATGTTTACTTTCCCTGCATCCAGTTTTGAGTTATAACCTTCGTGGGGGCAGGAAAATCAACCTTGATTAACTCCCCGATATTGTATAAATAGTCCGTATCGGTTTGGTATTGCTTAAGGCCAATTAAATAAAAAGAACCAAAAGTTAGTAACAAAATACTAAAGATAACTCCCATTATTATATTACCCTTGGTTTTATAATTTCTTTTCTTATAGATTAACCCAAAAATAAGGGAACCTAATGTAAGTGGTAGGAATAGCCAGAAAACCCAAATATTCATTAAACTGTAGTATAGCCCATCAATTGTGGTAATGGGTCCATATCTTTCACTACTTAAAGATACGATTGCAAGGGCAACCAATAACGATAAAGGCATCTTAATATTTAATAAAACTGAAATTGGCCTTATAATTTTTGACTCCTTTTTAGGGTGTTTCACTAGGGCATTTTTCTCTAATGGGATGGTACCCTTTATAATACCATCTTTATAAAGTAAACATATATCTTTTAATAATGGAAATTTGGTGGCATTATATATTTTTTCGTTAAATTCCCCTTTCTCCAGCATAGATAAAACTTCTATTAAAGAATTCTTTTGGGTTATTAACTTTGAAGATCTACTATTCATTAGTTTCCTTTGGTAGTAATTAGCTTCCTCCTTCATAACTTTTCGTTACTTATATATATAAATAATTAGTTCTAAATAGCAAGTCATATAAACAAAAAAGCCACTAAGTGACTTAATTTGCTAAATTAATTTATGAATTTTCAAAATTTCGGCCTCGCGTTTTTTAAAGCCCCACCTGCAGCGCCATATGATACAATAGCGGCAGCTTTGTTAGCCATTTCTGTACCGACATAATCTAATGCATTTTTTAAGACTCCTGGAACTGAATGATTATATTCAGCAAGTGCAAAAATAT
>DUQW01000036.1 GCA_012837585.1 Acholeplasmataceae bacterium | reverse complement strand
TTTATTTAATTTATCGATTTTAAATTAGCTATATACTTTTGAGTAATTTTTTTATTTTTAGCTCTTAGTTTTTTTCTGTAATTAACATGTTCGATTCTTTCTTGATGTTTCTTTTCTAATAAATACTTACGATATTCTTTAGCCTTAGTTTTAATAATATGATCATTATCTTTTTTATGATTGCGAAGTCCTTCAACGATATGATCCTTAGTTTCTAAGTAGTTCTCACGATACTTTTCAGAGCGATCAATAGTCGAGTTAAAAAGACGGAATTGTTTTTGAGATAAATCTCTTAATAAAGACATTTTCCTACTATTATAAGTATTAAACTCATCAGTATAAACTTTAGTTAATTCATCTATTTCAAAATCTAATCCCTTGTTTAATTCTAATTGATTAAGTGTTAGTGTTCTAACGTAATTACGTCTGTAAACAAATGTGTTTCTAAACTCTTCGTCATAGATAGTTAATTGTTTATTAATTGCATTTGATCTAGCTTCAAAGGTTTTATTAGTTTTTAATACATCAAGATCGTATTTTTGTTTTAATTTTAGTAATTCATGTTCATAAGATTTCTTATTATCAAAATTGTTACGTTTTTCCTTTAAAAAGTTATTACGATAATTTTTATTTAAATTATTAACTAAAATATTGTATGATTTATCAAAACTTTTTGAAATGTTTGCTTGATCGTTTTCTTGTGAGAAATAAATATTTAAATTAACTTTTCTAAAGACATCTAATAACTTAAATAAACTATCCATAAATTTAAGTCTAGTTTTTTGATTATCATTATTAAAAATCTCAATCGCGTTAACAGTTTTTGATAAATTACGTTTTATTTTGGATAAATTTTTAATTTTCTCTTGTAAATAATTATCAATCAATTTTTTCAAATTTGCAAATTGATTTAAATTATGCTTTTTCTCTTTATAATAAATTCTAGCTTCACGTTTAACATGACTACCAAGTCGTTTCTTTTGTCTATTATATGATCTTTCAAGTCGTTTTAATCTTGTTTCTTGAGCTGAGATTTGATGATCTTTTAGCGTGATTTGTTTTTGTAAGAATTTAATAACCTTATCATTTTGTTTTAGTAAGTTATTAATATTTTCTAACTCTGCTTTTAATTTAATCAACTGGTCCTTAGTTTCAATACCATTAGAATTACTCTTCAAAGATTGAATATCACGGTACAACTGTGATATTTGAATATTATAACGATGCGAAGTTTGTTCTAAGGTTACTAATTCAGAAGTTAAATTACTGCGGTCCTCATTAATTTGTTCAATATCTTGTTTAATAACTTCATCAGTACTTGCATTTTGATCTAAAATAGTTTGAAGTTTATTACGATAGTGGAATCCAGATAATTCATCAATTTTTTGGGTAATAACACCATCAGTTAATTGCTTAAAATAAGAAATTAAAAGTCCACTTTCCTCTTTAAGTAACGGAAGAACCTCATTTATAAGATCAATTAAATGATAAAACTTCGTCATTGAAAATTCCGGATGTGAATAACTATATTGTAATATACTTACTACACCATCAATTTTTTCGTGATGAGTAATTAGTGTTTCAAATAATGATAAGTAGTATCTATCAACTTTTTCGGCTTCAAGTTTATACATATCCATATTTCTTGAAGCTTTAGCTTCTGCAACATTAAATTCTAATGTTGCTTGATGTTTTTTATTAATATCATCTAACTTAATTTTAGTTAAATTTAAGAAGTAGTTTAATTTTTCAGACTTTTGCTCATTTTCCATTAACTTTAATTGAAGCTCATATTCATTTTTTAATCTCAATAAGTCTTGTTCTAAGGCTGATTTTAATTCAACTAATTTTAATGTTTCTTTTCCCATTAAAATTTCAACTTCATACTGTTTAATTAATGTATCTCTTTTAATCATTTCTTCTTGGATTAGAAGTTGATATTTAGCAGTTACTTTTTTAACATTATTTAAATAAACAAGCTTTAATATTTTAATTTCCATGTTACTTTGTTCTGAGTCAACTTCAAAAGAGCCTTTAACTATTTCAATATTAAATTGACTTGAGGCTAGAGCAAATGAGTTATTACCAACTTGGTCTTGAATCATCATTTCCTGGCGTTGAGAACCTAACGCTAAGATTTGTTCAAAGTATGTAATCTCTTGATTATATGCATTGTTTAAGAGCCAAATCTTTTGGTTTTTTTCTTCTTCAAGTTTTTCAATTTTTAGATTTAATAAATTGATTTTTAAAATACATTTTTCAAAATACTTAGCGTTATCTAATAAAGCTTCATATTCATATGAAATAAATTCTCTATCTAATTTTAATTGATTTAACTTGAACTCATCATAAAGTGATTTAATAGACTCTCTATGTTCCTTAATCAATCTTATTTTTTTAGATTTAACAACCTTTTTTTCATCCTCAAATGATTGAATTAATGGTTTTACTAAATTTTGAAGCATCTTTTTAGATTGTTTTGTTTTTTCACCTAATTCATAATCTTCATTATATCTTTTTATTTTATGATTAATGTCATCTTCAAAATCTTTTAATTCTTTTTCAAGTTTTTCAATATTTTGATTATATGTATCTACCAAAAATCTAAGATCATGATCATATTTAACCTTTGCTTGTTGATAAGGTGCTTTAAGACTGTCTGATTTTTCTTGAATCTTAGTTTTAGTGTCAACTTCCTTAGTTAAGACATTTCTTTCGTGAAGATTTATTTCTTCATTTAACAAATTTATTTTTTCACTATATTCATCATTTAACAATTTAACTTCATCACGATAGATTTTCGATAATTCATGGATTCTATTATTATAATGTATTGAAAAAGAAGTATGTAAGTTTTTAATCTCACTATACTTTTCCGAGTGATTTTGAACATGTTGCTCACGAATTTGTCTATTTTTTGAAACTTGAATTTCATAAATTTGGTTGCGGTCACGCATTTTTTGTCTTAATTCTTCAAGTTTTTCTTGATATTCTTTAGCTAATTGCTCTAATTCATTTTGCTTGTTAACTAAATGTTTATCAGCATTTTTCAAATAGTTTTTCTTAATTTGATCAATTTCAACAGCTGAAGCTTTTATTAATTTGCCAAGTTTTTTTCTTTCATCAATAATTTCTTTTTTGACGTCGATTTCTTTATTATTAACAATAATTTCTGATTCAAACTTCAACTCATCCGAATGATTTTCAATTTTAATTAGCTTATCATCATTTAATCTAATCGCATCTCTTAGAGAAGATAAATTGTTTTCAACAATACTTTCATATTTTTCTTTTAATGATAAGACTGAGTTGTAATATTTTCGGTTAATTTCTAATGCACTTTTAACATCTATTTTGTATAGGGATTCGAAATATTCTTCAACATTAGCAATTAATTTTTGATAATCAGAAAAAAGATTGCGAATAGCAATTTTAATATCTTTGACATTACGAATATCATCAAATAAAGAGATTAAATTGGATTCGATGTTTTTTCCTGTTGGCAAAATACCACTTCCTAAAACTTATTATATCACGGATAAGTATAAATATTCGATATTTATACGAATTATTTAACCTGATTTTTTGTATATTTTTTTTATTAATTTACAAATAGTTATAAGTTATATCTTAAAAATGAATATATTCATTTTAAAATTAATGATTAAAGCCGTTTATTATGATATAATAAATCTATATTATAAAAATGAAAATGGTGATTTCATGTATTCATATTTAATTGGAAAAATTTCACAAATAAGGCCAACTTAT
>DUQW01000035.1 GCA_012837585.1 Acholeplasmataceae bacterium | reverse complement strand
TGTATAATTATTATGTATATTTAGGTTACTGTTCATAACATAATTATACCAAAAAACCACCCCGGATTTCCAGGGTGGCTTTTTGTTTTTGTAAGGAGCCTGTTATTTTATTTCTTTACAGCCCCTTTTATTTAATAAAACGATATTTATATATATTGTTATATAATATATATAAGCGGCAATGGCGGAATTGGTAGACGCGCTACCTTGAGGGGGTAGTATCCAAAAGATGTGCAAGTTCAAATCTTGTTTGCCGCACCATAAAAAAGATTGGAAGTGATTGTAAATGATGATGCATGATAGAGAAACCCTACATTTTACGGAAGATGTTATCTCTAAACCACTAGCTAACATCTTAATTATTCATGGTATCGCTGAACACTCAGGTAGATATGATCATGTTGTAAAAGCCTTAAATAAAGCTAAATTTAATGTGTTCCGCTTTGATTTAAGAGGACACGGTAGAAGTGGCGGTAAAAGAGGATGTGTTAAAAACTTAGATACTTTGCTAACTGATGTTTATCATTTAGTTGAGTATATTAAAGGGAAGTATCGCGGCAAGATTTTTTTACTGGGGCATAGTTTAGGTGGAGGAATCGCTAATATTTATGCAAGTCAATATTTTAATATTGACGGATATATCTCTAGCGGAGCGGCCAGTGATATGGTTCCGCAAATGAAACCATTTAAAGTAATACCTTATCAACTAATTAAATGGGTAACAATTAAAAATAATTTATCAAATAACTCACTTGCAACCATTAAAGAAGTTGAAGATAATTACCAAAATGACCCTTATGTTCTAAAAAAATATAAGATTGGTTATTTAGCTGAGGTAATGATTAAAGGCAGTAAATTATTAAAGAAAAATTATGATAATATTACTGTTCCTGTTTTAATTATGCACGGATTAGGTGATCCAATTGTTCCAGCTGGGTTTAGTGAAACGTTATACGAAAAAATTGCTTCAACTGATAAACAGTTAATTATCTTTGAAAATTCACTTCATGAAATATATAACGACGTCGAACGCGAAGATGTGATTGAAGCGACAATTGATTGGTTAAGAGCTCATGCTTAAAGAATATATTATTGCAATTGATCAAGGAACGACTTCTTCAAGAGTTGTAGTGGTAAATAAAGAGGGAGACGTTTTATTTAAAGAAGGAATGCCAATCGGCATTGAAGAAACTAAAGATGGGCAAATCCTTCAAGATGCCCAAGAAATTATTGATTCAGTAAGAGTTTTAATCGATAGAATCTTTAAAAGACATCAAATCGATCCAAGCCAAGTAAAAGCAATTGGTATTACTAATCAAAGAGAAACGACTATTATGTGGAATAAACATACCGGTAAAGTTTACTATAAAGTAATTAGTTGGCAATCAAAACATACAATCGATATTACTAATAAATGGATTGAAATGGGATTAGAAGATAAAGTTCTATCTAAAACTGGATTAAAAATTAACCCTTACTTTAGTGCCTCTAAGATCAAATATATATTAAACACACAAAACTTAAATATTGATGATGTAATGTTTGGAACGGTAGATACTTTTTTACTTTGGCATTTAACTAATAAAAAAGTATTTAAAACTGATATTACTAATGCTTCAAGAACGATGCTTTATAATATTCATGAGGAAAAATGGGATGATGAATTATTAAAGGCATATAAAATTCCAAAATCAATTTTACCAGAAGTAGTTTCAAGTGATGACTACTTTGGAGATTTTGAATATAACGATTTTAAAATACCAATTACCGCAATGATTGGTGATCAACAATCATCACTATTTGGTCATCAATGTTTTAATAGTGGCGATTTAAAAGTTACATACGGAACTGGTTGTTTCTTACTACTTAATACCGGAGATGAACCAATCTTATCTAAAAACGGACTTTTAACAACTCCAGCATGGAAATTTAACGGAAAAACTACTTACGCATTAGAAGGATCAGTTTTTATGGGCGGAGCCATCGTTCAGTGGTTACGTGATGACTTAAAAATTTTAAATAACGCTAGTGATTCTGAAAGACTTGCCTTAAAATCTGATACTGATGACGTTTATGTAGTTCCAGCATTTGTTGGACTCGGAACACCATATTGGGACTCAGATGTTCGTGCAACTATTATGGGAATGAACCGCAAAACGAATCAATTTGATATTATTAAAGCGGCACTTAATAGTATCGCATATCAAATTGAAGATGTTTTAGGAGTATTAAAAAAAGATACAAATCATGAAATCAACTCGATTTCATGCGATGGCGGCGCATCAAGAAATAACTACTTACAACAATTCCAAGCTGACATCTCACAACTTCGAGTTATCCAAACAAAAGAGACGGAAGTAACCGCACTTGGAGCGGCTTACATGGCTGGATTAAAGATTGGTTTTTGGAAAAGTTTAACTGAAATAGAACGCAATAAAAAGATTAAACAGTTGTTTTATCCAAGAATTAGTCCTGAAAAACGTAATAAATTATACGGAAATTGGCAAAAAGCAGTCGAAGCGACAATTAGTTTCAAACCTGTAAAATAGTATTATTATATATAAAATTTATAAAATATGATAAAATAATTAAGAAAGGCAGTGAAATATATGATTAATATTTTATTAAACAAAAAAACTAAAACTGAAGTAGTTTTAGTATTTGAAAACAGCTTACCAGAAGAGGTAAAAGCACTTAAAAAAGCTAAATTATTTAGCGGAAAATCAGGAGAAATTTATACTGATTTACAAGTTAAAAGAGACGGAACTATTTTCTTAGGTCTAGGTTCAAATAAAAAATTAGACAATGAAGAATTACGAAATGCCGGATTTAAATTAGGAAAAGCTTTATTTTCAAACAAAGTTTCGAAAGCGCACATTAACTTTAAAGGAAATAAACTTGCAAAAGATTTAGTTTTCCATTTAACAGAAGGATTACTACATTCAAATTACGCTTTTGATAAATATCTATCTAAAAAAGAAGAAAACAAAGCAGTAGTTGAATTAAGTTTTGTTGGTTTAGGAAATGCTGAAGGCTTAGTCCAAGAAGCAACTAACTTAGTTAACGCGGTAAATATCGCAAAAGACTTCGTTAATACACCACCAATTGATTTATACCCAGAATCATATGCTAACGCTATTTATGATTTATTTAAGGGTACAGATGTTGAGGTTTGGGTATATGATAAACCTCAAATCGAACAAATGGGTATGAAAGCCTTACTTGCAGTTAATGCAGGGAGCGATAAACATCCAAGATTTGTCGTAATGAGATATTTACCAAATAAAGATGTTCAAGAACATATTACTTTCGTTGGTAAAGGATTAACTTATGATTCAGGCGGATACGCAATTAAACCTGCTAATAGTATGGCAACAATGCATTCAGATATGGCTGGATCTGCAGCAGTAGTTGGTGCAATGAAAGCTATTAGTGATAATAAATTACCAGTTAACGTTGTGGCAGTTACAGCATTAACTGAAAACTTAATTAACGGTTCAGCTTATAAAAATGGTGATATCGTTTCATCAATGAAAGGAACTACTATCGAAATTGGTAATACTGATGCTGAAGGTAGAGTAACATTAGCTGACTCTATTTACTATGCAGCAACTAAATTAAACTCAACAAAGATTGTTGAACTTTCAACATTAACTGGTGCGTGTATAGTAGCATTAGGTACTGAAATAATTGGTTCGACAACTAATAATCAAACATGGTTTAAAGAAGTTCAACAAGCAGGAGAAAGAGCAGGAGAAATGATTTGGCAATTACCAGTAACTGATTCTTTAACTAAAGCAGTTAAAGGTGATATTGGTGATCTTAAAAACTCAATTCCTGGTGGCGCAGGTGCCATCACTGCTGGTATTTTCTTAGAACACTTCGCAGAGAAAAAACCATTCGTTCACTTAGATATCGCTGGTCCATCTTGGGGCTCAGGTAGAGGATATATCTCTAAAGGAGCTACAGGTGTTGGCGTTAGAACATTATATGAATTAGCCAAAAAACAATAAAAAATACTAAATTAATAAAGGGGATATTAACGGCAAAATTTAGTATTATTATTAACTCAAGTACAGACTTACCAAAAGATGTCTTTATTTCACACGGTGCTGACATTGAAGCAGCATTATCAGTAAAAGAACAAATTGAAGATTTAGGCTTTGGCTTTAAAGTTACTTTAATTAATCACATTGGGCCAGTTATCGGAGCTCATGCTGGACCTGGAACAATCGCTGTATTTTACGCAACCCAAAGATAATTAATAAGTAAGGCTTCGGCCTTACTTTTTAATGGGGCCTTAGCTCAGCTGGAAGAGCGCATGGATGGCAGCCATGAGGTCAGGGGTTCGATCCCCCTAGGCTCCACCATTAATAATAAATGAGCGACTGCTCATTTTTTTATTGAATAGTAAATTGTAATTTACTTTCAAAAAAATAAAAAGCACGAAATACGTGCTTAAAAAACCAACTAAATAGTGAATAATATATTATTCGTCTAATAACTTATTACAAATATCTTTAGGGACAAGGTGTCTTAAGTTACAGTTAGGACACCAATCAATTGGAAACGGAAGACTAAACTCTTCCATATCC
>DUQW01000034.1 GCA_012837585.1 Acholeplasmataceae bacterium | reverse complement strand
ATAAAACGAAAAAATGATTTATACTTATCGTGAAGAATATAACTACCAGGAAATATCTTCACGAGAGGAGTATAAATCACATGGCTATTATATTACGAAAATCACACGATATCAAAACAAAAATACATGCATTTATTACCTATAGAACTTCCAGGTATTCTGTTTATCACATTTGTTTAAAATATCATATCTCTAAAGCATCTCTTATGAGATGGAAAAAAGTTTATGACTGTACTATAGAATCTCTTATGGATAAAAGTCGTAGGCCTCATACACCTCATCCAAATAGTCATACAACTGAAGAGATCGAAAAGATTAAAAACCTAGTTAGACGTAACCCTAAGATTGGTTTAACTGAACTATATACTAAGCTGAGACAAACTATGTTAGAAGTCAAGAAAAATATTACCAAAAAAGATAATGTTAATATAACCAATGGGGATAAGGGGGAAATGTGTTCCCCCTTAAATATGGAGACGGGAAATTTTAAAGGAACAAAAATATAACAAACTCAATAAGTTGGAATTTGTTATTCGCTAATAAATGGTTCAATATATTCTTGAATAAAATCAACTCTATCAAATATAGTTGGTTTAAAATATGCTGTTACTGATATAACAATATTCCTTTGAGTGTTTACATAAATAACATTACCAATATTTCCTATTGCAGAATAAATATTCTTTTTCTTATCAATTTCCCTCCATAAATAACCATGTTCCACTGCTATAATAATATTTTCTGATAAATATAAATGTTACTTATAATTTGTTCAAGCTGTGTTTATATAGTATAATTAATTAATCTATTTTTTATCAAAATATAAGGGGTGAATATTATTAATAAAACATATAACACAAGTGCTATCGCAAAAATAATAGGAATACATCCCAATACTGTTCGATTATATGAAAAATGGGGATTCATAACAGCACCGATTCGAAAAGAAAATGGGTATCGTATTTTTACTAATCTACATATATATCAATTTATGCTTGCACGTTCAGCATTGCAAATAGAGGTATTGCAAAATGGTCTTAGAAAAAAGGTTATAACTATAATAAAGACTGTTGCAGGTAATGAATATGATTTGGCGCAAAATTTAATTAATGACTACATTAAGCAAATTGATATAGAAATTTCTAATACATATGAAGCTATAGATATTGTAAAAGAATTAAATTCAAGAACATTTATCCAAAATAATATTTTTTTAAAAAGAAAAGATGCAGCACTTATTCTTGGAATTTCAACAGATACATTACGTAATTGGGAAATGAACGGTTTATTGAAAGTAAAACGCAAAAGTAATGGATATCGCGTATATACAAATGAAGATATAAATAAACTAAAAATAATACGTACCTTAAGATGCGCAAATTTTTCATTTTCGGAGATTTTAAATATGACAAATAAGTTAGAAGAAAATAAAAATATTGATATAGCAAATATTTTTGATCCCCAATATAAAGATACTGATATCATTACAACATGCAATAGGCTTGTTTTAGCTTTACATACGTGTAAAGAAAATGCAAAATACATGAACGAAATGATAGAAAAAATAAAAATATATTAAAAACCCTCCATTTGAACACCATACTTTATTTTTGTGTTATTATTTATATATAAAACGCCAAAATAACTGTTTAACTAATTAAGGAGAATATATGTATTTATGAGTAACATTATTAGAGGGTTAAAACAAAATAACGCTAAAAATATTTCTCTTGAAATTCCTGAAAATAAGATAGTTGTTTTCACAGGTTTATCAGGATCTGGTAAATCCACAATTGTATTTGATACAATTGCTGCTGAAAGTCAGAGACAAATGAATGAAACATATACTGCGTGGGTTAGGGGTAGAATGCCAAAATATGAAAAACCTAATGTAGAATACATAGATAAATTAAATGCCTCTGTAATCATTTATCAATCTCGTTTAAGCGGTAATGAAAGGAGTACAGTCGGAACTATTAGTGATATGTATTCATTATTAAGATTGCTCTACGCCCGAATTGGTATCCCCAAAATTGGACCAGCTTCTTTTTTCTCTTTTAATAATCCAAACGGCATGTGTAAAACATGTTCTGGTATTGGCAAAGTGTTAGATCTAGATATTATGCAAATAATTAATCAAAATATGTCATTAAATGAAGGTATGCTCAATCTTCCTGCCTTTAAACCAGGAAATTATTATTTCAAGATATATACAGGAACTGGCTACTTTGACTTAGATAAAAAGTTCAAAGATTATAGCGAGGAAGAAAAAAACTTACTATTATATGGCAGCAAAACTCCCACTGGCCCAAGAGTAAATAAAAAAATTGAAGGTATTAAAAACCAATTTCAACGACTAGTTCTAATGAAAAGTGAGGAGGAGCAAACTGATTCAACATTAAAAAAACTTAATCAGTTTGTTAAAGAATGCATATGTCCAGATTGCCAAGGTATGCGTTTAAATAAAGAAGTTTTATCAGTAAAAATTAATAATTATTCAATACATGATATGTGTGAAATGGAATTTACATATCTAGTAGATGTCTTACAGGAGATTACTGATAGTAGAGTATCTTCTATTATTAATTCCTTAATTGAATCATTAGATCGAATGATTGACATTGGACTTCCTTATTTGTTTATGAATAGGGAAACAACAACCCTTTCTGGTGGTGAAGCACAAAGATTAAAATTAGTTAGATATATGGGAAGTTCCTTAACCGGAATGACTTATATATTTGATGAACCATCTATAGGTATGCACCCAAGAGATGTACATCGTATGAGTAATTTATTAAAAAGTCTAAGAGATAAAGGAAATACCGTATTAGTTGTTGAACATGATAAAGATATTATTAATATAGCTGATCATATTATTGATATTGGACCACTTGCAGGTAAACATGGTGGACAAGTTATGTTTGAAGGAAGTTATGAAAATCTGCTGTTAAGTTCAACCTTAACAGGAAAAGCATTGAATGAAAAAGTTGATTTAGAAGAAGTTGTTAGAAAACCTATTAATTTCTTACCAATTAGTAACGCCACACTACATAATTTAAAAAATGTTAATATTGATATTCCTTTGAATGTTTTAACTGTTGTAACAGGTGTTGCAGGAAGTGGAAAGTCTAGTTTAATTAAAGATATATTTGCAAAAAAATATGAAGATCAAGTAGTTTTGGTTGATCAATCTCCAGTAACTGCTAGTGGCCGTTCACCCCTTTGTACTTACCTTGGTTTTTTTGATGACATAAGAAAATTATTTAGTAAAGTAAATCAAAATGATGCTTCTCTTTATTCATTCAACTCTAAAGGAGCATGCCCTCATTGTAAAGGTCGTGGAACTATTACTACTGAACTTATCTTTATGGATCCAGCAACTACAACTTGCGAATACTGTAATGGATCAAGATATAGTGATGAAGCACTCTCGTTTAAATATAAAGATAAGCATATTGTTGATGTTCTAGACTTAAGTGTTAGTGATGCAATTGAATTCTTTAAAGAAGAAAAGAAAATTAAAAAACATCTTGATGCTTTAAATGAAACTGGTTTATCTTATATATCTTTAGGCCAAGCATTATCTACTCTCTCTGGTGGGGAAAGACAACGTGTTAAACTTGCTAAAGACCTTTATCAAAAAGGTAATATTTATGTCTTGGATGAGCCTACAACTGGATTACATAAATCAGATATTAGAAAATTAATGGATTTATTTGAAAGTTTAGTTGATCGAGGAAACACAGTTATTATTATTGAACATAATACAGATGTTATGAAAATGGCAGATTATATCATTGATATTGGTCCTGATGGCGGAAGCAATGGTGGAGAGATTATCTTTACAGGAACACCTAAAGAAATGATTGAAAAAGCAAATTCAATTACAGCTAAGTACTTAAAAAAGGACTTGTCATAATTAGTTTTATAGAAAGTTAGTTGTCTTAATAATAGCAATTATATAAAATCATAAAAAGAGTTTTTTTCAATCTTGAATCAAATTAAGATTTTATATTTTCTTTTGATGCTATTTCGTTAGAAAAAAGTCATAATAAAACAAAAAAAGATTTATCTTGTCATAACTCAAAATATATCATCACAGGTGTTATATCTTGTATATTAGCATTTATTCCATTACTCATTGGATTAATAAGTGATATAGAGTTATATGCTATTACTGGACTATGCTTAATGTTTATTATTGTTGCCTTTGGGGTTTACTTGTTTGCTAATGT
>DUQW01000033.1 GCA_012837585.1 Acholeplasmataceae bacterium | reverse complement strand
TTCTTTAATTTGTTAATTAATTTTCTTCCTCTTTTTTAGAAACACCAACCGTTAATTTAATATATTTAACGTTATATTCTGTTTCGTTTTCAATATATCGTGTAATTGAGTCAAAAATTCTTTTATTATTAATTTCAACAATTTGGTTGTTGGCTTGATCAACTAAGTGGATATGGTTATCAGCTGTATGCATTTTATTATCAATAGCTAATTCATAATATTTAACTTGGTTAATAAATAATACAACAACTATTTTTTCTTGTAAGAAAAAATCAAGGTTATTATATATCGACGCGACATTAGTAAATCCCTTTTCTGCTAAACGCATTTGAATTTGTTTAAAAGTTAAATGGTCATCACATAGCACCTCAAGTAATGCTACTCTACTTTTGGTAATACGATACCCTTTTTCTCTAAGTTGATTAAGATAGACTTCAAATTTTTTCTTCATGAAACTCACATTCCTTTCAATATTTATTATACTATTTATTTATATTTATTTCAAATTAAAATACCTAAAAGAAAAAAATAACTAATAAATTAAAATAATTATTATTTTAATGGTATTATATTAATATAAGGCTAAAGGAGGTTTAATTAGATGAGTAAAAAAGTAAAAGTGTCAGTAGTTGATAATAAAACCTTAAGATTAGAAGAAGATGCTCAAAAGGGTAGTATTATTGATTTAAATGATGTTATGGAGCTGGATACTAGCTCAATTTTAAAATTGATTGAAGATGGACGTGATAAAGTCTATGATGAAAAAGTTAAACAAGCTTTAGCAGATCAACATAAATTATTAAAATCAGAAGAAGAAAATAAATTGTTATCACTTAAAAATGATAAAGAATTAGAACTTACTAAACAAAAACAAGAGCTTTTATCTAATATTAATAATCTTAATAATCAAATTGATGTTTTAAAAACTAAACTCTTAGAACAAGCTAAATCAATACAGCTTGAAACGGAAGCTAAATTTAATAAAGAGATTAATGAATTAAATAATCAAATTAATAAGTTAAAATCAGAAAAAGAAAATCAAAAGAACCTATTTGAACAAACACTTTCGTCTAAGTTATTAGAAGAAGAGTTAAAATTAACTAAAGAATTCGGTAAAGAAAAAGAAGAACTTCAAAAGGTAATCTCAGAACAAGAATCAGACCTTAATAAACTAAGATTATCTAAAGATTCACTAAACGTTAAAATGCTTGGTGAAAACTTAGAAAAATGGTGCGAACAAGAATTTGTTTCAAGTACACTTAGTATGCTTCCTAACGTATCGTTTTATAAAGATACGAAAGGAGAGACTAAAGCTGACTTTATTTTTAAGGTATATTTATCTGGTGAAGAAAAAACTGAATTTAATGAGCTTGCCTCAGTTACCCTTGAAATGAAATCTGAACATACCGTATCAAAAACTAAAACTAAAAATAAAGATCACTTTGATAAATTAGAAGAAGACCGAGAAAAAAATAATACTACATATTCATTACTAGTAAGTGAACTTGAGTGGGATGTATCAAACGATACACCAATTAGAAAGATTACTGAGTATGAAAATATGTATATGGTTAGACCGCAATATATGACAACGTTTCTAAATATAGTTTACGCGTTTGCTATGCAATATCACAGCGAATTAATGAAGAGAAATAAGGAGTTAGAAAAGTTTAAAGATCGTAATGAAATTTTAGCGGAATTCGAACAAATGAAATCACAAATCCTAGATAATTCATTAAGACATATTCAAACTAAATTAACTGAAATTTCAAAAGAAACTGAAACGATTGAGACTGCTAATAATAAGATAAAAGAAGCACTAAGAATTGTTCTGGAAACTCATATTAATACGGTTATTAATCGTATTACTAATTTTGAAATTAATAAAATCATTAAGAAAATTGAAACTAACAATGAAAAATAAATAATGGTCCCGCTTATGCGGGACTTTTTATTTT
>DUQW01000032.1 GCA_012837585.1 Acholeplasmataceae bacterium | reverse complement strand
CGACAACAAAGCGAAGACTGGCTTCATAAATTCTTACCGCATCGCTATTATTTAAGTATAAAAATTCTACTTCAGCATCTGATAAAAGACGAGAGTTTAATTCTCTTAATCTCTTATTAACTTTAGCGGCATATGGTTTAATACCTAATATTTTTGATACTTCAAGTAATGTTGTATGGTTTTTTACTTGTAATTCTTTGTGTCCTAAAACGTTAATTGTTAACATATATTCAACTCCTTTTATTCATCAAATAGGTCAAATTTAGAGATTCTAATTTTGACTTTATCGTCAGTTTCAATTTCTTCAGCTAAAATCTTAGCTTCAACAAATTCAGTTTTTTCTTTTACAGCCGGTGCCGGCTTAGTAATTTTAATTTCATCAGCAAAAGCAAGGCCAATTAGCATTATTTGTGGTATGCCTAATTCATCAGTTTCTAAGACTTTTCTTCCGTATTTATTAGCAGTATATTTTAAGTCACTTGCTTTTAATTGTGATAATCCTTTTTCACAAATAATATTAATAGGTACTTCTTCTTTTATCTGATTTTTAGAAAGTCTACCAGCATCTACAACTAAATGCGGATTAGATTTCATTCGATCGACAATTAAAGTACCTCTACGGTAGCGGTTATAACACTGAACTCCTTCAGCAGACTCTTTAATAATATGACCGCGAGAAGTTAAAACTACAACTTCATCATCTGGTTCAACGAAGAAGGCTGAAACGACTTCATCATTAGTTTGGAGCAACATTGATTTAACCCCAGCGGCTTGTAAGCCGTATTGTGGTAATTCAATAGTTTTAAAGCGTAAGGCGTATCCGCCTTTAGTTACAGTATAAATATTTGATAAAACATCAATATCAACAGCAACAACTTCATCACCTTTATTAAGTTTCATCGCTCTAATTGGGCGTGAATATCTTTGAACTAGAAAATCACTTAATTTAGCTAGTTTCATCATTCCGTTCTTAGTCGCGATTAATAATTGTTGAGTGGTATCAAAATCGGTGATTTTGAAAACTTTAACTAAGGTTTCATCTCTTTGAATTGGGACAATATTATTAATATAAATACCTAAATCTCCCCAACGTTGTTCTTCAAGTTTAAAGACAGGTAAGAAGATATAGTTTCCTAAGTTAGTAAAGATTAATAAAGTATCTAGTGTTGAAACTTCTTCTTCAAAGATAAATTGGTCTCCTTGTTTTAAACCTGGAGTCTTAGTAGATGAGTAACTTTTTAAGTTACTTCTTACAACATAACCTTCTTTAGTAATACCAACTTGAACGTTTTCATCAGAGATTAATTCACGTTCATCGATTTTAATATTTTCAATTTCGGCTTCAATTTCAGTTTTTCTTGGTGTTCCTAGTTGTTTTTGCGTGTCTTTTAATTCAGATTCAATAACTTCGTTTAAAGCTTTTTCGTTTGTTAAAATTCTTTCAAGTTCAGCAATTTGTGCTTTTAATGATTCGCTTTCTTTTTCAAGCTCAAATACGTCAGTATTAGATAATCTGTAAAGTTGTAAAGTAACAATTGCTTCAGCTTGAATTTCAGAAAACGAAAAATTATTCATAATGTTTTCTTTAGCATTTGCTTTATTATTTGAGTTTCTAATAGTCTTAATTACTTGATCTAAAATAGAAACCATTTTAATTAGCCCTAAAACAACGTGTTCACGTTTTTTAGCACGTTCTAATAAGAAGTTAGAACGGTTAGTAACAACTTCTTTTTGGTGCTCAATATAAGCCTTTAAAATTGGTATGACACCGATTTGTTCAGGTCTATTATTAACGATTGCCACCATATTGTAGTTGTATGAAATTTGTAAGTTAGTATTTTTATAAAGGTAAGCTAATACTACGTTGTAGTCAGCGCCTTTTTTAAGATCAATTGCTACTCTTAAGCCTTCTTGGTCACTTTCATCTCTTACTTCTAAGATATCTTCTAAAGTTTTATCAACTCTTAACATATCAATTTGTCTAACTAAATCAGCTTTATTAACCTCGTAAGGAATTTCAGTAATAACAAGTCGATCTTGAGTTCTAGAGATTTCTTCTTTGATTACTTTAGAACGAATAATAACTCTTCCGGCTCCAGTTTCAATGGCTTCTTTAATGCCGTCTAGTCCTTGAACGATTCCTCCAGTAGGAAAATCAGGACCTTTAATGTATTTTAAGACTTCTTTATTAGTTAAATTTGGGTTTTTCAAAAACGCGATAGTCGCATTAATAACTTCTGATAAATTATGAGGTGGGATTTTAGTTGCGTAACCGGCAGCAATTCCCATTGCTCCGTTTACTAAAAGATTAGGAAACTTAGCAGGTAAAACTACAGGTTCAGTTTCTTCATCGTCAAAGTTTGGAACAAATAATACTGTTCTTTTATCTAAATCTTCAAGTAAATATTCACTAGCTTTAGAAAGTCTTGCTTCAGTATAACGCATTGCTGCTGGTGAGTCCCCATCAATTGATCCGTTATTTCCGTGCATATCAATTAGCGGAACTAACATCTTAAAATCTTGAGACATTCTAACCATTGCTTCATAAATTGATGAGTCACCATGAGGGTGATATTTACCCATTACTTCACCGGCAATTCTTGCCGATTTTTTATATGGTTTATTTTGAAACATACCAAGTTCATACATTGCATATAAAATTCTTCTTTGAACTGGCTTTAATCCATCCCTTACATCAGGCAGTGCTCTATCTTGAATAATGTATTTTGAATATCTAGCAAAACGTTCGCCAACGATTTCAGTGAATTCAGATTTGATGATGTTTTGATCTATAAATTTATCTATTTTTTTAATTACACTCATATTTATCACTAAAAGTTTTGAATAATCAAAACTATTCCTTTCTATTTAATATTTCCTTACGCTTCTTTTGCTACTTCAAAGTCATCTGAGACTTCAAAGTCAACATTAGATTCAATCCATTCTCTTCTTTGGGCAACATTATCACCCATTAAAGTGGTAATTTTTTGATCAGCTTCAGAAATATCGTCAAGTTGAACTTGAATAATTGATCTTGTCTCAGGATTCATGGTTGTATCCCAAAGTTGATCAGAGTTCATTTCTCCTAACCCTTTAAAGCGCTGGATACGATAGGTTGATAAATCTTCAATTTGGTTTAATTCTTCATCAGTCCAAATATATTTAGATTCTTCAGTTTTTCCGCGTTTTCTAAGTAGTCTATATAGTGGTGGTAAGGCAATATATAATTTTCCGGCTTCTACAAGTGGTCTCATAAATCTTAAGAAGAAAGTCATTAATAAAACTTGAATGTGAGCCCCATCTGTATCAGCATCGGTCATGATAATAATTTTGTCATAATTCATTTTATTAAGGTCAAAATCAACGCCAAAATCCGCGCCAATAGCGTGGATGATTGTGTTAATTTCTTCATTTCTAAGTGCTTGATCAGCACTTGCACGTTCAGTATTTAATACTTTACCTCTTAAAGGTAAGATAGCTTGAAAGTGTCTATTTCTTCCTTGTTTAGCTGATCCACCGGCTGAGTCACCTTCCACTAGGAAAAGTTCTAAAATTGATTTATCTTTACTTTGAGCAGGAGTTAATTTTCCTGATAATGTTACTTCTTTTTTATTTTGTTTTTTGCCACTTCTTGCTGCATCACGAGCTTTTCTTGCGGCTTCTCTAGCTTTTTTAGCGTTAATTGAACGAGTAATAATATGGTTAGCAACGGTTAAGTTTTCTTCTAAGTAACTTAACATATTTTCAAAAACAACTGATTCAACCGCAGTTCTAGCATCAGGTGTACCTAATTTATTTTTAGTTTGTCCTTCAAACTCTAATAAGTCCTCAGAGATTCTTAAACTAATAATAGCGGTAATACCTTCTCGAATATCAACACCATCTAAGTTTTCATCTTTTTCTTTTAAGATGTTATATTTTCTAGCATAGTCATTAATCGCTCTTGTTAAGGCAGATTTAAACCCGATTTCATGAGTTCCACCGTCTTTAGTTCTAACGTTATTAACAAATGAAACGATAACTTCACTATAAGATTCAGAGTATTGAAATGCAACTTCAACTTGAATTGGAGTTTTATGTCCGTTAACTTTGTAATTAGCATTAATAAGATGGACTTCATCAAATGGTTTACGTTGTTTATTTAAAAAAGTAACGTATTCCTTGATTCCATCAAAATACTGGAATACTTCTTTTTGTTTATTTCTATCGTCAATTAAGGTAATTTTTAAACCTTTAATTAAAAATGCTGATTCTCTAACTCTTTCTTTAATGATGTCATAGTTCATTAAAGTAGTTGAGAAAATTTTTGGATCTGGTTTAAACCAAATGGTTGTTCCGGTTTTATTAGTTTTACCGATTTCTTCTAAATCACTAATTTTTGATCCACCATCTGCAAAACTTTGTTTAAAGATTTTACCATCACGGTAAACAGTTACCACTAAAAATTGGCTAAGTGCGTTTACTACCGCACCACCAACTCCGTGTAATCCTCCAGATACTGAGTATCCAGAGTCACTAAATTTACCACCAGCATGTAATTGCGTAAAAATAATTTCAGTTGTTGGGCGACCTGAAGCATGTGGTTTATAAGGCATACCACGTCCTTCATCAATAATCTCAACTGAGTTATCTTCTTTAATTGTAATTTGTATTGAATTTCCAAATCCTGATAAAACTTCGTCTATTGCATTATCTAGTATTTCCCATACTAAATGATGTAATCCACGACCATCGGTTGACCCGATATACATACCAGGACGTTTTCTTACGGCTTCTAAGCCTTCAAGTATTTGAATACTTGATTCATCGTATCGTTGCATATAACCACCTAAAATAATTATAGCAAAAATAACTTATTTTACCAAATATTTAATATGTGATATAATTTTAATTAAAAAGGGGGTTATTATGCAATATTTTTTAATTATTTTATTACTAATTGTAAGTTATTTACTTGGTTCAATTCCGTTCGGACTTGTTATCGGTAAAGTTTTTAAAAAAATAGATATTCGCCAGCATGGTAGTAAAAATACAGGTGCTACTAATGCAGTTAGAGTCTTAGGTTTTAAACTAGGAGCTTTATGTTTTTTTCTAGATGCTTTAAAAGGGGCTTTGATTATTATAATTGTAAAAATTCTAATGGCTAATAATGTTGAATTAGGATACCAATTAGGGATGATTAGAATTAATGAAAACATCAACATTTCGATTACCGCATTATACGGATTAACCGCTGTAATAGGCCATGTTTTCCCAATTTTCTTAAAGTTTAAGGGTGGTAAAGCGGTAGCTACTTCAGTCGGGGCTTTACTGGCACTTGCGCCAGTTATTGGATTGATGGGAATCTTAGTCTTTTATATCACTTTAAAGATGTCAGGATATGCTTCACTTGGATCACTTATGGGTGCTTCCACTTCACTAATTGCCATTATCGTCTATGATTTATTTATGGGTAAAGGTGATTATGGTGTATTATTCTTTGAGTATAGTAAATATAACTGGGCTAACTACTCGGTTGAACTAATTTCAGTGTTATTATATGTATTAATTATATTCTTAAGACACCGCAGTAATATCGATAAATTAAATAAAGGAACTGAATCAAAATTTGAATTTGAAGATGAAGAAAATTAAAAAAAGAGAGTGGAAAATTTTCCACTCTCTTTCATTTTTATTTAACTTTAGCAGGTTTTTATTCTTTAACCTTTTTTTCTTTCTTTTTCTTTTCTTTTTTAGTGTTTTCTGGTTTATGTTGATTCATTGATGCCATTACTTGTCTTACTTGACGTTCAGATGGAGTTCTTCCCATTTGTTGCATCATCACACGAATCATTTGTTCATTAACAGGTGGATTTTTCTCTAAATATTTCTTAAAGAAAAGTCTAGCTAGGAAAAATCCTACTATTAGTCCTACAAGTAAGATTAAAATTGGAAAAACGATTACGTGCCAAGTTTTTAAAGTTACTGCGTTAATTATTGTGATCATTTTTATTACCTCCGTATGTGTTTATTGTATCTAAAAATTAGATATTTTTCAAGTTATTAGATAGAAGTTATAATAAGTATACGCTTACTCCCATAATTTCTATCTTTTAATATTTCAATATTGAAATTAGATAAATCTAAATCTAAGGTTTTACTTATTTCAATTATTATTACTCCAGTTTCATTTAATCTAGGTAAAATAAGTTTAATAACATTTTCATATATCCCCTTAAAATATGGTGGATCGATAAAGATTAAGTCAAATTTCAAGTTATTATTTTCATAATGATTAATAGCTTTTTCATAGTCAAGATTATGAACTGTAGCATTCAACTCTTCATTTAAAGATTTGATATTTTCTTTAATGAGTTTAACGTTTTTACGATCAATATCATTAAAATATACATGCTTTGCACCTCTTGATAAAGCCTCTAAACCATACTGGCCACTTCCTGCAAATAAATCTAAAACGGTAAAATCAGTAATATCTGAAAGCATATTAAAAACTCCTTCTCTAACCATATTAGAGGTAGGTCTTGTCGTTTCGGATTTATGATATTTTATTATTCTTGAGCGGTGCTTTCCAGAAATTATTTTCATATTATCAAAAATATAAGGGGGATTATTCCCCTTCTTTTGTTTCAGATTGAACTTGACTTGGTTTAGCTGGTTTTGTTGGGAAAATTTTCTTTGGCTTTTGTGATACCCAAAAGAGTAATATGTGAAGTCCTTGAAGACCGTAAATAAAAAATAACTGATTAAAGAAATCTTGGGCATTTTGCAGTACAGCTACTCGCCAAATTGTTAAAAATAAAGTGAAAAATGCGATAAACCAGTGGATTATTAACCCAACAACTGGGAAACTAATTGATATTTTTTCAAAATTTACAATACTCTTTTTGAAAAGATATAAGATGTGTAATACGCTAATCGCTATTACACCAATAAACATTGGGATTGTAAAAATTAATCCTAATACTGATAAAGTTCTAATATTTCCACCAAAGCCTCGCCAGTTATCATAATTAATGATGTTAACTAGTAAGAAATAAAATAATAAAAATAAAGGAATTAAACCAATTAGCATTAATTTATTGCTATCAGTTAAAAACTCTTCTTTTGTTACTTTATCAGGTAAAACTTGATCAGCTAATTTAGTTCCACATACTGCGCATTCTTTAGCGCCTTCTACCACAACGTTACCGCACACATTACATTTCATATAGATACTCCTTTATTTATATATAAAATTAATAAAATAAAATTACATAATAAAAATCTAGAGGTTGGTTGAACACGTATGTTCAAAAGTAGGATCCCTTAACCAACTTGATATATTGGGAATCTAAATTAATGGATTGCACGCCTATATCTTGGAAGGTTCCAAAAAAATATGGTTTGGGTTCGACGAGTACCTCTAGACACCTTTATCATAACACTTTGATTACCATATTTCAAGGCTATATTACAAATTATCCTTTAATATTTCATTCATTTTATCTTTTAAATCATCTCTTCTTAAAGCGTACTCAACAATTGCTTTTAAATATCCGTCTTTTGAACCAATATCATAACGTTTAGCTTTAATATCATAAGAGTATAATTTAGTTTCTTTAGTACTATTTAAAATGGCATCAGTTAATTGAATTTCCCCACCAACACCTTTAGTTTGAGTTTCTAAATATTTAAAGATAACAGGTTTTAGGATATATCTACCGCAAGCGGCACTTCTTGAAGGTGCATCTTCGGTTTTTGGTTTTTCAACAAAGCCTTTTAATTCATAAACTGGTCCTTTTTGATTTGAAATTGGATCAGCAATTCCATATTTAATAGTTTCTTCATCACGAACTGTCATTGTTCCTAAAATATGTCCGTCATATTTTTCAAATACTTCAATTAATTCGCCGATTGCAGGCATGTCTTTGCCATAAAATAAATCATCACCTAATAAAACGGCAAATGGTTCGTTGCCAACGAATTCTTTAGCTTGTAATACAGCATGGCCAAGGCCAAGCTGTTCATGTTGAATTACATATTCAACATTTAAGTGATCATATTCTCTAATTAGTCTTAATCCTTCTTGATTATTTTTTTCAATTAAGAAATTTTCTAATACTTCATTGGTCTTGAAGAAGTTTAATATTTCTTTTTTATGAGGACTAATAATAAGTAAAATTTCTTTAATTCCTGCTTCATAAGCTTCTCTTACAACATATTCAATTGCTGGTCTATCGATAATTGGTAGTAATTCTTTGGAAACTACTTTCGTAATTGGTAAAAATCTCGTTCCAAAGCCAGCGGCTGGAATAACTGCTTTTTTAATTTTCAAATTCTTCACCTCTTGTACCGGCCGTAATTCTAATATAATGGCCATCATTGATTAATACGTTTAATAATATTTCTCTAACTTTTAAATCAATTAAATAGTCAACATTAGCAATTTCAAATTGAGTTTTAATAGTAATTACATTTTCTTTAAATGATACTAAATCTACCGAATATAAATTAATAAACTCTCTTAAACCTTGAGTACTAGTAAAATAAAAATACATTGTGATAATTAATGGTTTATTAATTTCTAAATTTTTCATCAGTTTACCAAATGAGACAGCACGCGCAACAATGTAGTCATCGGTTTTGAAAAATTTATTTTCAAATATTTCATGAGTTGGATCTTGTGTAATGGTAGTAAGAGCGTTTGTTTTATATTTTTTCTCTAAAAAATTAGAAAATAACTCCGGTGAGTTTAAATGATTCTTATGAAATTGAGTATAAATAATTACGCTTGTACCAGTATCAATATATGCGGTAATAAAAAATAATCTAAAGTTAGCATAAGCTAAAACGTCACTTAATTTTTCGTTAAATGATTCAATATCTAAGTTTAATTCATATTTGCCAACGGTTGTAAAATAGTCATTATACATATATGGTTCATATAATAAGTTTGCATAAACATAATAGTTATTATTAGTATCTAAATAACTACTTGCGTGATAAGTGACTCTTCTAAAATATGAATATATTTCGTATATCACTAGTAATAATCCGACTAAACCAGATACTGAAGCGATAATAATTTTCCAGTGTAGTGGTAGATCAGTCATAAATGCCAAAATTGGCATTGGTAAAAAAAACATTGGTTTAACAATGTGTCTCAATGATGTAAATCCTTTTTTATAAATAATTAAAGCTGAGACAAAAATTGAAATTACGATATAGAAAACTAGAATTGATTCTAAGCGGAATTGTTGTAAGTCATCAGCCATCATATTAAGCTCAAATAGCGATAAAAAGATTCCAATTCCCGCTAGTGCAAACGTTGAAATATTAACTAAACTATAATACCTTTTCTTTTTATAATATTTTTTAGTTTGCGGTAAGTGATAGTATTCTTTCATTTTAGCGCGGTAATCAAATATCGGGAAATAACTACGTTTCACTAACATTTGAAACTCAATTGGATCTGGGCTATCAAGTTTTTTGGCTAATTTATTGTCAATATAGGCTAGTGGATTAAGTAGGAAAATAAATGTTCCAATAATAATTAACGCGAAGCGATATTGTTGGAAAAAATAAAGAAGTAAAAATAGTGCTAACCCGTATATCAAGTAGACAAACAGTTTAGATAAGCCGCCAATAAAGTATATAACTAAATAAAATAGAGCTATAAAATACACTAAAAGGAAAACGGGTCTGACGTTTCCTGGTAATAGTGGTGGTAATATTAATAAAGCGAATGTTAGCACCAAAAATATAATCGATGCAATATAAAATCTTTTCTTCATAATATTATTATACCACTCTAGTGATATAATCTTTTATTTATTCTCAAATAAAAAAGTCCTAAAGACTAATTTTGGTAAATAGTCTTAAAGGACTTTTCAATTATTTTACGTTCGCTTCGATTAATTCAACTAATTCAGCTTTTTTAAGTGCGCTATATCCAGTTAATCCCATATCTTTAGCGATTTCTTTCAATTCGCTAACGGTTTTAGCTGAGTATTCAACTTTAGCTTTTGGAGCTTTAGGTGCAGCTGGTTTTTCAGCTGGTTTAGTTTCAACTTTTTTAATTTCAGATTTAACTACTGGCTTAGCTTCAACTTTCGCTGGTGGATTTTTAATAGCTTCTTTCGCGATATTTGTTAACTGTGTGAATGCTTTTGCATCATGAACAGCTAAATCAGCTAAGATTTTTCTGTTGATATCAACATTTGCTAATTTTAATCCGTGAATTAATTGTGAATATTTCATATCGTTTAACTTGCAAGCTGCGTTAATTCTAGTAATCCACAATTTTCTGAATTGACGTTTTCTTTGTTTGCGGTCACGATATTGATATCTCATTGAACGCATAACTTGTTCGTTAGCAGTACGGTATAAAGTTCTCTTTGAACCGAAATAACCTTTAGCTTGCTTTAATACTTTTTTACGACGTGCTCTTGTTACTTTACTGTTTTTAACTCTTGGCATTTTCGGTTACCTCCTATTTCATATTAGAAATAAGTGTTTTAATACGTTTCTCATCTGATTTATGAACACTTGTTTCTTTTCTTAATTGTCTAATTTGTTTTTGTGATTTTGATGCTGATAAGTGTCCTCTATAAGCGTGAGAACGTCTTAATTTACCAGTACCAGTAATCTTAATTCTTTTTTTAAGTCCGCTGTGCGTCTTTTGTTTTGGCATAGTAATCTTTCTCCTTTATTTTTGCGTATTTGGTGCTAAAATGGCGATCATGTTACGACCTTCCATTTTAGGTTTGGATTCAACTGTAATAGTATCTCCTAATTCAGCGATAAACTTTTCCATAGTTTCCATACCAATATCCGTATGTGCTAGCATACGGCCATAGAAACGGATTGAAAGTTTAACTTTATCGCCATCTTTAATGAATCTTTGAGCATGTTTTAGTTTAGTGTTAAAATCATGTACATCGATTGTTGGGCTCAATCTAATTTCCTTTAAATTGACTACTACTTGGTTTCTTCTAATCTCTTTTAATCTCTTTTGCTGATCAAAACGATATTTAGAGTAGTCCATAATTTTAGCGACTAAAGGGTCACTTTGAGCAGCGACAACAACTAAGTCTAAGCCAGCGTCATAAGCCATTTTTAAAGCTTTATCACGCGTCATAACTCCTTGATTATTGCCGTTTTCATCAATTAATAAGACATTACCATTAGGGATATCCTCATTAACTAACTCGTTGCTTTTTCCTTTTACTGGTCTTCT
>DUQW01000031.1 GCA_012837585.1 Acholeplasmataceae bacterium | reverse complement strand
TTTTGAAAGAATCTGGTGACGATAGCGAAGTGGACACACCTGTACCCATCTCGAACACAGCAGTTAAGCACTTCAACGCCGACGATAGTCCTAAGGGGCCAAAATAGGAAGTTGCCAGTTTCTTAAATCTAAGCCTACATAGCTCAGTTGGTTAGAGCGCATGACTGTTAATCATGAAGTCGAAGGTTCGAGTCCTTCTGTGGGCGCCACTAAATTAAATTACGCGATAAGCGAAATAAAAAGCACTCAATTCTCCTTGAGTGCTTTTTTATCTTGAATTAATTTTTAGTTATTTTTATATTTTTTACGTCGTTTCATTGTTATTCCTAACATGATTGATACTGCAGCAAGCCCCACTATAACAACCCCTATTACTATTAATACTACGGGATTTCGTGGCTTATCATTAAATTGATCATCTATTGGATTAATTAACTCGTTTTGTTCAAAGACTTTAATTTTAATTACGATGTTTTCAGCAAGCTCACTTGGTGCGCTTGCTTTTTTCGTTAAAGTTACTTCATATTCACCTGGCGCTTGGTAATAGTTAGAAGAAGATATGTCATAATTTGTTAGTGTTGCAGCTGAGATTTGATCAGTATCAACTAAATGTTGGATGATCTCGTCTAAAGTATAATTTAAGGCCCCATCAATATTAATAAAATATCTATTAGTAAATATTTCTGGTGGTGTATCATCGGTAACATGAATATTTACTTGAAAATTCATAAAGTTATTACTTGAGTCAGTGGCACGGTACATAATTATATAGTTGCCTAAAAGATGATGATTTTCGGTATAGTCATCATAAATTAATTCTAATTCAAGCGATCCGTCATAATCATCTGTTGCTGTAATAGCGGCACGAATTTCTGATTCCAATAGTTTTACTTTTGTACCAGTGCTATAACTATTTTGCCCGGAAATTACTGGTTTAATATTATCAATTACATTTACTGCTACAGTAAATAAATCGGATTTATTATTACTTGAATCTATTGCTTCATACGTAATAATCCAAGAACCGACAACGGCTTTATTAACGGAATAAGTATCGGAAACTAACAAAGGAAGTAGTCCTGTGTCGTAGTTGTCAGTTATTGTTAGGTTATTTTTAATTGTTTCTATATCTAGTACTTGATTATATACAATTTCATATGAATTAGTTCCAGTAATTGTAGGTTTTATTACATCAACCACTTTGACATTAACATTTACATATGAAGTGTTACCTGCGGTATCACTTACCGAGTATTTAATAATATAAGTACCAAATGTATTTTGATTAGCTGTATAGTTATCACTTACTAATACAAAATGAGTTGAATCTAAATGTCCATCTACATTATCAAAAGCGTGAAGCCCAGATCTAATTTGAGACTCTGATACCGGATTATCTATGTTAGTAATATAGTTAGTCTCACCATTAATTACCGGAGATAATGTATCTGGTGATTGATATCTTAACTTTCGATTTGGAAAGACACCAGTCTCTTCGGTTAATTTGTCTTGATCACTTGTTGAAGTAGATATTTCTAATGAATTTAAATAGCCCATATCAAAAAATGAGATATATACTTGGTTACCACCCTTACCTGTTTCTGAGTTAATCGGTGGGACAACTTTCCAAGTATTAGTTTCAAATTCAAAATACTCTAATTCTTGTGATTCATGTTCGGTTGGAATTGAAATAAGATGATAAAATCCGTCATGCGGAAAACTACCCACAAAATAGTAATAACCATCGGAGTTTAATTCCCAATCACTTAAAGGGGTTGCTTTAGGGTGAACCTTAGAACCTAAGATTAAACCCAACAAAATGAAGAAAAATGTTAAAATAAATTTATTTTTATATTTGTGCATAATTACACCTCCGTATAATATTAGTTTAAGAGGTTGTTTTTTACTTTTTTCTACTTTTAACCTAAAACTTGACAAAGTATAAAATAAGGGTTATACTATAATTGGCACTCTAAAGTGGAGAGTGCTAATTATACGAAAAGGAGGTATATATTATGCAAATGATGCAAGATTATTCTAAAGATCCAAATGTCTTAATGAAATTTGGAAGAATGATTACTGATGATGTCGAAAAAGGAAAAATTGACCCAGTAATAGGTAGAGATGATGAGATTAGAAGAATGATTAAAATTCTTTTAAGAAAGACAAAAAACAATCCGGTCTTAATCGGAGAGCCAGGTGTTGGTAAGACGGCTATCGTTGAAGGACTAGCTCGCCGAATGGTTGATAAAGATGTACCTCTAGGTTTACAAGGGAAACAACTTTATGAATTAGACTTAGCTTCATTAGTTGCTGGAGCTAAATTTAGAGGTGAATTTGAAGAAAGATTAAAAGCCGTATTAAATAAGATTAAAGAATCTAATGGAGATATTATTTTATTTATTGATGAACTTCATATGATTGTTGGTGCTGGCGCCGTTGAAGGTTCTATGGATGCGGGCAATATATTAAAACCAATGTTGGCTAGAGGCGAATTGTATTGTATAGGCGCCACAACTTTAAATGAGTACCGCAAATATATTGAAAAAGACCAAGCACTTGAACGTCGTTTTCAAAAGATTTTAGTAGATGAACCGACGGTAGAAGATACAATTAGTATCCTTCGTGGACTTAAAGACAGGTTTGAAGCACATCACGGAGTTCATATTTCCGATAATGCGTTAGTTAGTGCAAGCACGCTAAGTCATAGATATATAACAGATCGTTTCCTCCCAGATAAGGCGATTGACTTAGTTGATGAAGCTTGCGCTAGCATTAGAATGGAAATGGATTCAATGCCAGTTGAACTGGATTCGGTTAATCGTAAGATTATGCAACTTGAAATTGAAAAGAGTGCTTTATATAAAGAAAAAGATAATCTTTCAAAACAAAGACTTGTAAAGATTGAAGAAGAATTAAATGAATTAAAAGATGAACAAGCTAATATAAAAAAAACTTGGGAAGCGGAAAAAACTCAAATTAGTGAAGTCAAAAAGTTGAGAGTTGAACTCGAATCAAAACGAAATCAACTTCAAAATGCATTTAATAATCAAGATTATGAACTAGCAGCAAAACTTCAATATCAAGAAATTCCCGAATTAGAAAAGGAAATTAAGAGATTATCAGAAGAAACTAAGAAGCATACTTTAATTAGTGAGACGGTAACAAGTGACCAAGTCGCTGAAATCGTCTCAAAATGGACTCATATTCCGGTAACTAAATTAATGCAAGCTGACCGCGATAAATTAATTAATTTAAAAGCGGAACTTCAAAAACGAGTTATTGGTCAAGACCGTGCTCTAGAATTAGTTAGTGAAGCGATTATAAGACAACGTTCCGGAATTAAAAATGATAGAAAACCTATCGGTACTTTCTTATTTTTAGGACCAACCGGAGTTGGTAAAACTGAAGTCGCTAAAGCTCTAGCTTACAATTTATTTGACGATGATCGTCAAATCGTTCGTATAGATATGTCTGAGTATATGGAAAGACATTCAACTTCTCGGTTAATTGGTGCTCCTCCTGGATATGTTGGCTATGATGAAGGCGGGCAATTAACTGAGAGTGTTAGAAGAAAACCTTATTCGATTGTCTTACTAGATGAAATTGAAAAAGCTCATCCTGATGTTTTCAATATATTATTACAAATTATGGATGATGGAAGACTAACTGATAATCAAGGAAGAGTGGTCGACTTTAAAAATACAATTATTATCATGACATCTAACTTAGGAAGTGAATATTTACTTAAAGGAGAATCAGAAAGTAAAGTAATGGACTTAGTAAAAAGAACGTTTAAACCAGAGTTTATTAATCGTTTAGATGAGATAATTATTTTTAATCCATTAAGTAAAGAAGTTCAAGTTAAGATTGCTTCAAAATTACTAACTGAATTAACTAATAAATTAAAAGTAAATGATATTTTAATTAGTTTTGATAATACAGTTAGAGATGAAGTAATTAAAGACGCTTATACCGAAGAATACGGAGCTAGACCATTAATAAGATACATTGAAAAAAATATCGAAACCTTAATTGCTAAACTTATCATCAAGGATGAAATTA
>DUQW01000030.1 GCA_012837585.1 Acholeplasmataceae bacterium | reverse complement strand
TAAGTTGTTGGAATTTGAAGAATCATTAAAACTTGAAGAAAAATCTAGTTTAAGGTTTTCATATTATGAAAAATACATGGAAACTAAGGATATTAAATACTTAAATTTACTAATAGAAATGGATGATGAAGATGAGTAGTTTATCAGATAGATTACAAATGGCCGTCCGTCGAATGACTGGACGCGGAACATTAACTGAAAAAGATATTGATGAAATGTTAAGGGAGGTTCGCCTTTCTTTACTTGAGGCCGATGTTAACTTTAGAGTTGTAAGAAACTTTACAAATAATATTAAAGAACAAGCCTTAGGAGAAAAGATTTTAAAAGGATTAAACCCTGGTCAACAAGTAGTTAAAATAGTCCATGAAGAACTAAAAAGAGTCATGGGTACTGAAGTTGAAGGTATCAATTATAATGATAAAGGCATGACTATAATTATGGTTGTTGGTCTTCAAGGTTCAGGGAAAACTACCTCGATTGGAAAACTAGCAGTTCACACGAGAAAAGTAGATGGTAAAAAGCCATTTATCATCGCCGCAGATATCTATCGACCAGCTGCGATTGATCAATTAAAAACCATCGGAAAAGAGATTGGTGTTACCGTTTATGACGAAGGTCAAAAAGATCCAAGAAGAATCGTCAGAAACGGCTTAGAAGAAGCTAAAAAGGCTGGAGCCAACTTAGTTATTATTGATACTGCTGGACGCCTTCATATCGATGAAGAAATGATGCAAGAGTTAGTAGATTTAAAGAAATTAGCTAACCCTAATGAAATCCTTTTAACGGTTGACGCAATGACAGGACAAGATGCTGCAAATATCGCTAAAAGTTTCCATGATCAATTAGAAACAACCGGTGCTATTTTAACTAAATTAGATGGTGATACCAGAGGTGGTGCGGCATTATCAATTCGTGAAGTTTCAGGAATTCCAATTAAGTTTGCATCAAGCGGAGAAAAGATGGATACATTTGAAGTATTTCACCCTGAAAGAATGGCATCACGTATTTTAGGAATGGGCGACGTTTTAACATTAATTGAAAGAGCTGAAGAAGCAATTGATGAAGATGAAGCAATGTCAATGATGGAAAAACTAGCCAATGATACATTTAATTATAACGATCTTTTAAAACAATTTAAGATGATTAAACGAATGGGCTCTCTTTCTAGAATTTTAGGTTTCATTCCGGGATTAGGTAATCTAAAAGAAGCAACTCAAAATATTGATGAGAAAAAATTCTATCAAATGGAAGTTTTAATTAAATCGATGAGTGAAGAAGAAAGAAGAAATACAAAACTTTTAGAAAGATCAGCATCGAGAAGAAAAAGAGTTGCCATGGGTGCTGGAATGCAAGTAGCTGATTTAAACAGACTAAGAGAAGCATTAAAACAACAAAAAGAAATGATGAAGAAGATGATGCAAATGGATGAAAGTCAACTAGAAAGTGCCAAGAAAAATCCAAGTCAAATGCTTAACCAAGCCCCTAGAAAACAACGTAAAGGAAAAGGTAAGGGTAAAGGTAACTTTAGATATCGTTAATATATTTAATAAAATATATTGTAAAGAAGTGTAATGCTTTATTAAAAGTCCTTTTACAAGTTTGACAATAATTAATATTAATAGTATAATAAATATACGCAAATAGATTAATTTTTAAAGGTATGTAAGCGTTGTCAAATTAAATGTTATTTGATATAATAAAAACACGAGGTGAAATTGTGAGACTAGTTGAAATTAATTATAATTTAAAAATGACTGTTCATACAACCTCTTTATATTATCTTTTTTAAATCGCATTTTTTTGCGATTTTTTATTTAAAATTTTCGAGCGAAGGAGAGTATTCATGGAGATTAGATTAGAGAATTTAACGAAAATTTTCATTGACAAACAAAAAAATGAAACAAGAGCAATTGATAATTTGAATGTAGTCATTGAATCCGGAAAACTAGTTGGACTTTTAGGACCTTCTGGTTGCGGTAAATCAACTACATTATTTGCAATTGCTGGATTACATGATCCAACTGAAGGTAGGATTTATTTTGGTGAGGACGATGTTACTAAACTTTCACCAGACAAAAGAGGGATTGGACTAGTATTCCAAAACTATGCTCTTTATCCACATATGACAGTTAAACAAAACATTATGTTCCCATTAGAAAATTTAAGAATATCTAGAGAAGAAGCTTTTGAAAGAACTCAAGATATTGCTAATTTAGTTGGAATTGGGGCATTACTTGAAAGAAAACCAGCTCAATTATCAGGTGGTCAACAACAAAGAGTTGCAATTGCTAGAGCTTTAGTGAAAATGCCAAGAGTATTATTACTAGACGAGCCACTCTCTAACTTGGATGCTCGTTTAAGACTACACATGCGAGAAGAAATTAAGAGAATTCAAAGAGAAACTGGAATTACTACTATTTTCGTAACTCACGACCAAGAAGAAGCTATGTCAATTAGTGACCAAATTATTATTATGGAAACTGGTAGAGAAATGCAAAGAGGACGTCCTCAAGATATTTATAACCACCCAAGAAATATTTTCGTTGCTAAATTTTTAGGAAATCCACCTATTAATATTTTTAGGGGTTCAATTAAGAACAACTATTTATATTATGGCGATCAAAAGATTTTACCTAAAGTTGCTCCAGATGGTGAATACGATGTTGGTATTAGACCAGAAGATTTTAGAGTTGCAGAAGGTAAAGAACATTCAATCAATATTCAAGCACTAGATGTATCAGAAATTGGTAGAGATACGATGATTAAGTTCGTTTATGGCGAATCTGAAATTAGAGCCTTAGTTGAATCAGAATCACTTGAAGATGTAACTGAAATTAACTTAACTGTTAGAGATGATAAGATTCATCTATTTGAGATTGAAACAGGACTTGCACTAGCAGCCTTACCAGAATTAACCGAAGAAGAAATTCAAATTTTAGGTGATCATCACAAGATGATGGTAGCAAGAGACGCTGAACCTAAAGTTGATCCAAATACTCACCTAATCAAAACACAAGAAAAAAGAAGAAAAACTAACAAATAAGAGGTGAAGTATATGAATGTTCTTAATCGATTTAAAAGACGAATAAAAGATACATTTCATCTTATTAGTTGGAATGTAAGAAATTTTTTCAATAACATCAAAGATGTCGTTAGAAATTTCTTAACATCAAAATGGAAACAAACTTCAATTCACAAAAAACGTGTAGAGAAGAAACGACATAGACGACAAATTATCTATGATTATGCAATCCAATTTGGTGAAGAAAGATTTTTTGATGGTGTTCATTTAAGATATGACCGAATTAGACGACATATTAACGAAGAGTTATCAACTTTATCAAAAGATGACCCTAAAGCTCAAGAACTTTTAAAAGTTAAAAAGGTATTGCCACCAACTAAAGTTCAAGTTAAGAGAAAAGAAAAAGCTAAAGAAATTACTAAAAATTTACTACAAGCATCTCTATATTTATTACCGGTATTAGTGTTATTAGGGATTTTCTCGTTTTATCCAATTGTTAACTCATTTAGATTGGTATTCTTAACCGGGTATAACGGAATTACTGGTGAATATCAAGGACTTACTTTTGTCGGAAACTTTGTTGAAGTATTAAAGGACCCATCGTTTATTATTCCATCGGCTACTACTAAGTCAACGGCATTAATAAATACGGGGTTGATTGTAATATTATCAGTTCCTTTGACAATAATTATTAGTTTAATTATTTCAGTGGCACTTAGCTCTATCAAGCCATTAAAAGGATTTTTCCAAACAATTTATTTCTTGCCTTATGTTACAAACTCATTAGCGGTAGGATTAGTATTCGCTTATATGTTCCAGTCAACTGGAGGTCTTGTTAATAAATTTTTGTTGGCCTTTGGAATCGAAGGTGGATCTTGGGTTGGAGTAGGAGCGCCATATTGGAAGGCCATGTTCGTGCTAATTTTATTTAGTATTTGGAATGGGCTTGCCTTTAAGATTATGGTATTCTTATCAGCAATTCAGTCAATTGATAAACAATATTATCAAGCGGCTTCAATCGATGCTACTCCTAAATTCAAACAATTTAGAAGAATTACTGTCCCATTAATTTCTCCTTCAATATTCTATATTTTAATTACATCAGTTATTGGTTCGTTTAAGACTTATTCATCAGTAGTTGCAATCTTCGGTAACGAAGGTAAGCCACCGGGAGCAGATTATCATATGAAGACGATTGTATTCTATATTTACGATTACTTCTCAAACCCAGATAACATGCCACTTGCGGCTGCAGCTTCGATTATCTTATTTGCTATCATCTTGGTATTAACTCAAATTCAAAACGCTGTCGGTAAGCGACGCGTTCATTATTAGGAGGTGTGAATATGGAATTAACAGTAGATAAAGTACAAAAGCCTTCTAAATCATTGAAACATCACAAAAATCCAAGCACATTAGAAAAGATTAAAGCAATTAACTATATTGCACTAATTATTGACTTCGCTGCCATTATCGTATTCGCTACAGTCTTCCTACTAATGTTTAATGCAATTAAGATTCCATTAACGACAAATGAAATGGAACAACCTGAATTGGTACTTGAACAATATTATCGTGTTGCTGGATTCATTTATTCATCCCAAACCATTAACTACATAGTCTCTATAATGGTTATCTTCCTAGTAGTTGGAATTTCAGCATTTATCGTTAACTTCAAACGAATTAGAAGTTTAGATTTATATGACTATCACCGCTGGGAAGCTGGAAATAGATATGTTCATGCATTCATGTCATTATTAACATTAAATATTGCAAGTTTTGTTGTGAAACTATTTGCTGCTGATTTGTTAATGAGATATGCCGAAGGTATGAATACATTTGAGTGGTTAAAGTTAACGTTTAATCAAAAGAAAGAAAAAATTAAGCGAGACCGTGATCGCAAACATGATCATGTTCCGACTGAAGAAGAACTTATCATTAGAAGAAGAGTAAGAGTTCAAACATTAGTCAAAGTATTACGCTATACATTTACTTATTTATTCTTATTATTAGTTGCAATCTTTATTATCATTCCATTCTATTGGATGATTCTTACAAGTTTAAAAACATATACCGAATCAAAAGCTAATGACCCTTCGTTTTGGGTATCATTTAAAGAAGCTCAATGGGTTAACTTGAAATTCGTATTTAAAAATTTAAACTTCGGATTATATATTAGAAACACACTGTTAGTATCAGTTCTATCGACTGCGGGTACATTAATTACAACAATATTTGCTGCATTCGCTTTTTCAAGAATTGATTTTAAAGGAAGAGAAGCATTATTCTCGTTATTACTAATGACAATGATGATTCCAGGTGAAATTTATATGATTACCAACTTCTTAACCGTATCTCAAGTGGGATTTGGTTGGGTTGGTCGAGATTATCCACCTGCTGGGTTCTACGCAGCGATGATCGTTCCATTTATGACAAGCGTGTATTATATTTTCTTCTTAAGACAAACATTCAGGCAAATTCCTGATACATTATACCGAGCAGCTAAAATTGATGGTTGTTCAGATATGAAATTTTTAAGAAGAATTATGATACCAATTGCGGCTCCTACTATTATTACGATTACAATCTTATCGTTATTAGGAACTTGGAACGCATATATTTGGCCTAAGTTAATTACTAACCCAGGACTTTATGGTCAAGATGCGAAAAACTATTGGCTAATTTCAGTAGCCTTAAGAGAAACTAGTTTCATTATAGAAACAGGTTCAGATCCATTACCAATGTATAACTTGCAAATTGCAGCGAGTACAATTGTAACAGTACCGTTATTAATTGTGTTCCTTGTACTTAAAAAATATATTATTAGAGGAGTCGGTACTGCCGGCACAAAAGGATAAAAGGAAAAAGGAGGAAAGATAATATGAAGAGATTTAAAAAGATTTTCCTAGTTTTATTGATGGTTTTCGCATCATTATCTGTTGTGGCTTGTACGCCAGAAGACAATGATGATAAAAACCAACTATTATTAGCTGAAACTTCAGCAACCTTAGAAGTAGGCGATAAAAAAGATATCGCAATTACTGTAAGCGACGATATTTTATCAAAACTTAAAGTTACATCGTCAAATGCACAAGTTGTAACCGTAACTTTATCTGGTAAAACATTAAAACTTGAAGCTGTTGGTAAAGGTTCAGCCGTTATCAATGTTACGGCAGAAGGAGTCGAAGTTAATGGTAATACACTTGCAGCAAGAGTTAATGTTACAGTAAATGAAAAATCTGGAGGTAACGAAGATCCAGTTGACCAATCTAAATTTACTGGACATACCGGAACATTCTTAATTGACGTATCTCACGATTTACAAACTGAAATTACTGATGCACTACAAGGTATTAAAGCTTTTGACATTGATGGTTCTGAAATTCCATTTAGTCAAATTTCAATTACAGGTATTGACCTAATTGATACTTCAGCACCAGCAGGAACTCAATATCAATTAGAAATTTCAATTACTAAGAGTGATGGTACAAAATTAACCGATATTGTAACAGTAGAACTATTTGGACAAGCAGCTGAAAGCGATGAAAGAGTTGTAATCTTCGGACCTGGTAAAATTACTTATTATATCGGTTCAGATCAACAAGGTTTTGATTTACAAAAAGAATTTAGTGCTAGAAACTTAGCAACTAAAGAAGATATTCCAGTTACTGTTGAATATCAAATGGATAAATCAATTGTTTTAAATACTCCTGGTACTTGGACAGCTACTGTAACAGCAGTTGATGGAGAAATTACTACAGTTAAACCAGTTCAATTAACAGTTAAACAAGCGGTTCAAATTAAAAATGAATTAAGAGCAACCACTGAAGCCAACAAGATTGAGATTAAATTTGGACACGGAAACGGTGATGATATTGAAGCATTATTCAAAAAATATGCTGGCTGGTTTGAAACTGAAATGTTAGAAAAACATGGTGTTCATGTTTCGGTTGAAGTTGTTAAATTAGGTAATAATTATGATGAAACTCGAGATGCTGTTACATCAGCCATGCAATCAGGAGATGCACTTACTAACATTATCCAAAACTATCCTGACCACTTAGTTGAATATCATGGATATGGCAAGATTGAATCACTTACTCCGTATGTGTTCCACCCATTTTGGGGATTAGATCAAACTGTTGCTAATGAATCATATTACGACTTAGTTCAATCATATCGTGATGAACAAAGAGTTGCTAGTTTAGAAGGAGATATCTTATCAATGCCATTTAACAAGTCAACTGAGTTCATTCTTTATAACAAAGATATGTTTGATGAAGTATTAAAAGGTGATCCATTCCCAGAAACTTGGGAAGACTTAATGGCACTTGCTCCTGGATTAAGAGGACAAAAAGAAGCTAACATTGCTAGAATTGCTGCAGCATATCAAGCAGCAGGTAATCCTACTTATACTGCTGACGTTCAAGCTAATGCGAGTGCTCAATTCTATCCATTTAGCTATGACTCACAAGGAAATGCATTTATTACCCTAACTAAAGCTTGGGGAGGAGCATATACTGCACAAACTGGAACTAAGCAAGAAAAATTATTATTTGACAACCCACAAACTCGTCAAATGTTAACTTATTTTGGTGAAAATAGAGCGAACTTTACCGCTCCAGCGATTTGGAATAACGCATCATACGCAACTGATTATTTCTTAAAAGGATATTCTGCATTCTCTGTATCATCTACAGCAGGTGCTGACAAGAATACTCCATTAGTTGGTAGTACTAAATTATTTAATATTGGTGTTGCACCAATGTTATATTCTAAATTATATCCAGAACACAGAAACGTAATTCAACAAGGTACTAACTTCGCAATTACTAAAGATGGCGATGAAGACCAAAAAATCGTTTCTTGGTTATTCTTGAAGTTCTTAAATACTGAAAGAGTATCATTAGACTACGCATTTAATAAGGGTTATTTCCCAACTAGAAACTCTATTTTAGAAAGTGCTTCATATCAAGAATTCTTAGCATTAGCAAATAACCCAATTGTTACTGGTATGGCTAGGGGAGATGCGGATAAGATTATGAGAGCAAAAGCAGCTCAAATTTATTTACAACAAAAAGACTTCATGGTATTTGATTTACCATTTAAAGGCTCTTCAGGAGTAAGACAAAAAGTTGGTCCTGCATTACAAGACGTTTTATTATGTCCACCAGGAGATGACTTACAAGCTAAAATTAATGCAGCATTAACTAACGCAATGAACGAATCATTACGTCTAGTTTCTGATGATTAATGATAAAAGTATCTTAAAAGAATCATATTTACAAAAAATAAGGAGGTTAATATGAAAAGATTTAAGAAAATATTATTAGCTCTAGCACTAGTATTTGCTGGAATCTTCGCGTTATCTGCTTGTACTAAAGTAGATTTAGAAGCAGCAAAAGAAGCGCTAGAAATTAAATACGTTCAAGGTGAAACGTATGTAACTGTTAAGTCTAACTTAACTCTTCCAACCAAAGTTGAAGGATTTGAAGGAGTAACAGTTGAGTGGGCTTCAGATAAGCCAGCTGTTATCTCAGCAACAGGTGTAGTTGTTAGACAAGATGCTGATACAGTTGTTACCTTAACAGCAACTTTAAGAGCAGAAGGACAAGAGCCAGTTACTAAAACATTTAAAGTAACAGTGTTAGCTAAAGAAGTAGTTCAACCACCAACATATGAAAGTGTTGATGTAACATTTGTTGTTACTGCACCAGAAGAAACTGAAGAAGTATTCCTAATTGGTAATATGATCGGTGCTGATTGGCCAATTGCTGATGCAGTTGCATTAACTAAAGGCAATGACGGCAAATTTAGCGTTACTATTGCATTGGCTCCAGGCGAATACGAATATAAATATGTTTGTAGCAAGGATTGGGACTATGTTGAAAAGACAGCTGAAAATGCAGACATCCCTAACCGTGTTATCAATGTTCCAAACACTGCAGCAACTGCAACTCAAGAAGACGTTGTTGCTAAATGGGCAAAAGTTCCAGGTGAAGTTGTCGTTGATAAGACAGAATTAAAAACATTATTAGATGCTCATTATGTTGACACATTAGCAGTTTTAAACTTCTTAGTTGAAACTGACACAGTTGAATTAGTAGGAACTATCGGTAATCATACAGTTACTTGGGCTTCAAATAACGCTGCAGTTATTAACCCTGAAACTGGTGTTGTTACTAGACCTGCTTATACAGATGGTTCAGAAATCTTTGTAGTTTTAACTGCAAGTGCTGAAGGACAAAACGATGTAATGTACGTTGTTAAAGTTCCTCAATTACCTGAGACATTAGATCAAAAATTAGAAAAAGAATTAACTAGATTAACTAACTTCCCATCAAGCTATAAACCAATTCTAAAAGTTAGTATTAACTTAGCGGAATTAAAAGATGTTTTCGTTGACGGAGAAGTAGTTACTGAAGCTACTTGGGAATCAAGTGATCCAACATTATTAACTCATGAAGGTCAATTAACAGGTGCTGGCGAAGGTGAACAACAAGTATCATTAACAGTTACATTCACTTATGAAGGAATCACTAAGACTAAGACAGTACAATTTACTGTTGTTGCAATTCCAGCTCATACTGATTTCTTATCAGTAATTAACGGACCACAAAAGGCTGCTAAAGATGATTTAGTTAAGGTAAATGGAGTATCTTTATATAAAGAAACTGATGATGGATATTATTTATTAGACGTTTCTGGAAATATTATGTTCGTTTATGGTAAGACTGGAATGCCAGCTGCTAATAAACTATTCAATATTCAATTTGTATATGACATATACTATCAATCTCCACAAGCTAAAAACGTAGTTTATACTGAAGTTGAAGGCGCTGCAAACACTAATGTTAATGTTGAAACTATTACATTAGCTGACTTAGTTGCAAAACCTCGTCCAACTGATGATAATCCATTAGTTCATAAACTATATAAAGTTACTGGTGGTAAACTTCATAACTATGATGAAAGTGATAACTATGGATTCTTCCTAGTTCCTCAAAGTCGTAATACTCCAACTGTTAAACCAACTGAAGCTGATTCAATGATGTTATATTATCAAACTCCAGGTGGATTAGCTAGATTAAGAGCATTAGTACCAACTGTTGGTGAATATTCAAGCAATTTAGAACACATTGTTATTGTAGTAAGTGCATATAGAACTAACAATAATATTTATGCATTTATGTTCTTAGGTGATACAGCTAATGAAGCTGACCTTAAGTTATCATTAACTCCACAAGAAGCAGCAGAATTAGCTTTAACTCAAGCTTCTTCTAGAATTGAAAAACAATTATTCTTAGAAACAGATAAATACACATTAAATGCAACTGAAACAGTTTCTGGAGAAGACTTTGCTATTACTTATGAAAGCTTAACTCCAGCAAATGTTGATAATGCCGGAGATATCGTTTTATTCCCAGAAGTAGGAACAATCGTAGATGTTACATTCAAACTTACTACAGAAACTAAAGATGCAACTCCAGTTACTGTTGAAAAACAAGTTACAGTTAAATTAGGTATACCAACACCAACTTCAATAGATGCTGCAGCTGCTGCCGCAGTTAATGTTGGTGATGTCGTTTCATTCGAAGGTTATTACTTTGGAGCGAATGGATCTACTGCACAATTTGTTGACGGAGTATCTTCATTAGGAGCTGCAGTAAGAAGTCATTCTGGATTAGAAGTAGGTAAATGGTATGTATTAGTTGTTGAAAGAGCAGCTGTATACAATGGATTAGCTCAATTCAACTTCAAAGTTGCACTTGACTCTACTAAGACAGAAGCTCCAGCATTACCTGCTGCATTTGCTAACTCATTAACAAATGAAAACTTATTAGCAGTTCAAAACGGAACAATAGTTCTTGAAAAGATGAAAGTTGTTAAGGTACCAACAGATAATAAAGGTGCTTTAGAGTATACATTAGAAAACTTAGCAGGTGAAAGAGTTAACTTTAGAGAACATAAAGATTCAACTGCTCACCAAGCAGCAGTTCTTGCTCTAAACTTACAATTAGATGAATGGGTAAATGTTACATCAGCAATCGTTAGCTGGTTCAATAACCCACAATTAACTTTAGCTACATTAGAAAAAACTACTGTAACTGATCAAGTAATCTTTGAAGCATCTATTCCAAGATTAGAAGCTAAACTTCCATCAGCAGGAACATTATATTATGAAAGCTTTACTCTTCCAATCAAACACGAAGGTGCTGTAGTAGTTTGGGAAGTAACCGCAGGTGTAGCAGCAACCGTTGATGCTGATGGATTAGTAACATTGGTTAAACAAGATGCTGAAGCAGATGTAACTTTAACAGGAACAGTTACTAAAGGTGAATTAACTCCTATTACAGTAACAGTATCGATTAAAGTCGCAGCAATAGGCCAAGAACCACCAACTGAAACATTACTAACAACTATTGATTTTGGTACTGTTGCAAAAACAGGATATAGTGCTGGAATATTAAAATTTACTAATGGTGATGGAGTAGAATATTCTTTCAATAAAGATAGAGCTCAAACAAATACATCTACTTTTGTTCCACACGATACACAAGGTTGTATCCTTGTATTATCTTGTAGATCAAATGCTCAATTTGCATTCGTTGAAATTGATTTAACTGCAACTGCAGGCTTAACTAAAGTTTCAATTGATTTCTCAGTTTGGAACCAAAACTATTTTGACAAGATCACTGGATTAGCAGGTTCAGCAATTCAATTTGAAAAATTAGATGGCGAAACTTGGGTACCTGTCGCAGCGACTACTGGCGAAACAAACTTATTATCATTGTTAACAGTTGATGTATACACTACTGTTACATTTGATAATTTAACAGCAGGTAAATATAGAATTACTTACTCAGCTCCAGGAAACACTTCAGGTTCTAATACAGAATATGCAGTTACAGCTGATGATATTAAAATTTACGGGATTCAATAATTAATAAAATTAGCTCAAATGCATAAGAGAAACCCAACCTTACCGTTGGGTTTCTTTTTTAATTTATATAAATACATAAATATTTATATAAAAACATTGAAAAGTGAATGTATTAATGGTAAAATATATTTGCAAAATGTTTATTGAAATGAGGGATTACATGAAAAGAGTATATGTTTTCGTCATATTTTTGTTTTCATTATTATTAATAGGAGTGAACAATAATGTTGAAGTTAAAGCTCAAGGATCTACATCTGGAGAGCTTTCTATTGCGTTAAATGAAAAACTTCCAACATCTTTTATTGTTAATACAACAGCTCCTGATTTTAAAAATTACTTTGTAGTAAAATTAGGAACCACAGTTCAAGAAATTACTGATTCACAAATTGATTTAGGTGGATTTGACATTGCTGCATTAGGTGATTACACAATTACCGCAACTGTCACAGTCGATGCAGCGACAGTAACTTTAGCCGTTCCTGTTAAGGTAATCGCTGAAGATACTGAAGGCCCTGAGATTAGAGTCGTTAAGGCTTTCCTTGAACCAATAGATGGTGAAGGTGGTAAGAAACTTACACCATGGGACACTAGCGAATCTATGGTTCAATTTAAAGAACGTTTCTTTATTTGGGATGCGGTTGAAGGACAAATCATGGCTACTGATAGTATGTTTTTAGGGATTGAAGATGTTAGATTAAATCAATTTGGTGAAGTCTTTAGTATTTGGATTGAAGCTCAAGACTCTAAAGGAAATTTAGGAGTTTATGGTGAAATAAACTTATTAGTTATTAATACCATTGGTTCGGTACAAATTGAAGTAAATAAAGATTTACCAGTTGAAGTGGTAGTTAATACTGAAGAACCTGATTTTACCAAATACTTCAAAATAACTGATAACATTTATGAAATTGAAGTGACTGATGAAATAATTAGACGCGGTGGATTTGATATTACTAAGGTTGGGACCTACACTGTTTCAGTTATTTATCAAAGGGAATATGTATTTGATAGAGTTAGAGATATTAAACGTGAACAAATTGTCTTTAAAGTTATTGAAGCCGATGTTACACCACCAGAAATTACTACTTATCGTATTGTTGATGAACTAAATATTAATGGTCAATTAGAATGGCCATATCAATATTATGGTGAGTTGATGGATGGTAGAAATGGCGAAGATGTTGCGAATGCTTCTTTAGAAACATTTATGCAACGCTTTAGAGCTAAAGATAATGTAGATGGTGTAATTGAGACAACAAAAGCTGTGGATAACACTGATCAGGTTGTCGCTATAAGAGATTTCTTTAAGGGGATTGAAAATGTTCGGTTAGACCAAAAAGATACTGAATTTATTATTGTTTTTGAAGTAACTGATAAAGCTGGTAATACATCATCTTTAGAAATTAAACTTTTAGTAGTTGATGATGTGGCACCAATATATATCGACTACGGCAACAAATATTATCGAATTAATAATAATGTTAAACTTGTTGGAATGTTGAATACAATTAAATTAGAAGATAATTATCATAGCTACAATGGTGATTCTGAATCAGTCTTGAAAATTGTTTTAAACCATAAAGATTTATTTGAACAAGTTCAATTATCTTATCATGATTTAGAAAAATATAAAGATAGATTTACCGAAGAAGAATTAGCCGAAGCAGCTAAAGCTTATAACTATATGCTTAAAAATGGAACACATACGGTTAAAGTTGTAGCATTTAGAAGCGATGATGAAAGTAATATTTTAGTAAATAAAGAAATTGAAATAGTTGTTGAAAACCGTAAGGTTACTAATCTTTTCCAAATTCATGAAGATTTAGGATTGGATAGTAAGAATGGATTGGTAATGTATTATATTACTAACTTTGAAGATTCTACGAATGGCGAATTTGCCATTATGTTAGATGCTAAAGATGATTCTGGTAATATCGCTCCAACGAGAACGTTAAGAGTAGTTGTCGAAAATGGGCCTACACTTGGAACTATCTTATTAGTTATTAACGCGGGAGCTATTACAATTTTTGCTGCAGCAATTGGTGTTTATTTCTTAATTAAGAAAGTAAGAATTAAAAAGAAAGAAAGTGAAGCGTAATATGAGAAAAAGAATTTTATTAATATTAGCAGCTTTATTATTTGGATTTTTATTAGTCGGATGTGATGATAAAGAAAAGCCATCATATGATATGAGTGGAGTCACATTTGAAAGTTTGACTATTGAATACGATGGTACACCAAAATCACTAGTTATAAGCGGTACATTACCAGAAGGAGTTACTGTTACTTATTTAAATAACGACAAAACAGAAACTGGAACTTATGATGTGACTGCTGTTTTTACTGGCTCTGAAGAATATAAAGATATCCCTTCTTTAACAGCTGTCTTAACGATAGTTAAAACTGAAGAACCTCTTACTGAAGCATCTTTACCTGATTTAACTAATAAGAGTCAAGAGGAAATTACTAGTGAACTTAATGATTTAGGATTTAATAACATTAAATTTGAAGAAGTTTTTACGGTTAAAATCTTCAAAGGCAGATATGTTAAATACAATAATCACGAAGTTGGAGATATAGTCAACTTATTAGAACAAATAGTTGTCAGCATTGCGACAAGAAAACTTCCTGATATTACTAACATTAGAGTAGTTGACATCAAGGCATTTTTCTTAGCTGCTGGTATTACTGAAAATAATATTGTTGCGATACCTTCAACTGGTGGAGACCCAGAATTTGTTTTAGGCTATCACGGAAATGAAGTTGGAGATGAATATACTACTGGACAAATTAGATATTTATATAATGGTAGTGATGTTAAATTACCAGATTTAACAGGATATACCGTTCCTCAAATTGATGCTTATTTATTAAGTGCTGGATTAACAGCTGATTATCACAAGATTGTTGATAATTCAAAAGAAATGGATACATTTAATATGTATATTGGAACTGAAGCTGGAGCTATTGTACCAAAAGGTACTAACTTATCAATTATCCTCTATGATAATGATGATATTTTTGATGAAAATCAATTATTTATTTCTAAAAGCGTTGAAGCGTCTCCAGGTAATAATGGGTTAGAACTTTATAATCCATTAACTACATCAATTGATTTATCAGATTATTATCTTTCAATTTTTGAAGATGGTGCGATAACTGAAACATATCGAATTGATTTATCAGGAACGTTAACCGCTCAAACGACATATTTTATTGCTTCTGAAACTAGTAATGAAAATATTAAATCTAAAGCTCATTTTGTATCACCAAGTTTAGTCTTTGATGGTAATGATACAATTCAATTAAGAAAGAAATCTAATAATACCTTTATAGATGTAATTTACAATGTTGGAAATACTACTCATACATTTGCTGATGAAATTTTCGTTAGAAGACAACATATTACTAAAGGAAATAGAAGTTTTAATATCGATGAATGGGCTGGATATGTCCCAACATTCTTAGAAATTATTAATAATCATCCATATGAAATCTTGGGAGCACCTACATTTGAATTACTTGATGAAATTTTCCCAAATTATGGAATGACTAAAGTTAAATATAAGTATGCTGCTGATGGTGATACTGTTTATTTTGATTCTTTAGATGCTAGAGACCCAGGTCCATATGATGGAGGTAGTCGCTTAAGATTTTTAATGGTTGATACTCCTGAAACTGAAAAACCTGGCCAAGAAGGTCAACCATATGCTCAAGTAGCATCTAATTTTACAAAAAATGCATTATCGAGTGCGAGTGAAATTTATATTCAATCAGATAGATCTGCTGGTATTAAAGATAATTACGGTCGTAATTTAGGTGTTGTTTGGTATAATGCTGGAACACCATCATCACCAGATTGGCGATTATTAAACTATGAATTAGTAAAAAATGGATTAGGAGAACCAGCTGGTATTAAAGACCAAGGTGGGAACTATATGTTATCTAATGTTTGGGGTAATCGATATATGTACCAATGGGTACAAGATGCTATCCTATACGCTAAAACCAACAAACTAGGATTATATAGTGGAGTGTATCAACCGTAATGAAAGTTGTATGGCGCGTAGTTTATATTATTTATGCCACAGTATTATTACTAGTAGTTGGAAACTTATCTTTAAGATATCGAGAACAATTATACTTTGAAAATGAGGGCCAACAGGCCCTCAATTCAAGTAATGAGATGGAAAAGTTTTATTTTTTCTATGGATCAATTGGATATCATCAAAGAGGAGTTCCGCCAATCATAGTTGAAAATGAAGAGTTTGTTTTAGCATTCTTTGAAGTATACCGAATGGAAGAAGGTTATAATACTTTTTATATAATGCTATATCCGCAGTATGAAGGATTTAAACCAGATGATAGAGTTAGATATGAACTAGCCTTTAATTTTGGGGATAATCAACGAAAAGTATATGACTTTGACCAATTTCAAAATATGCAAATGTATGTCTTGGTTAATAGTAATAGACATGCTTTAATAACAGTTAACGAAATTCAAAAGTTATCACCGACTAGTATTACTGTTTTAAAAACTTATGCAGTAGTTGATGAAGTTAATCAAAAAATATTAACTCAAACTGACGAATATCCATTTTTATATAATATTCAAGATACAGATTTAAAGGTTGGTAAGAATGTAGAAAATGGAATGGCTGAATTAGGAATTACATC
>DUQW01000029.1 GCA_012837585.1 Acholeplasmataceae bacterium | reverse complement strand
TTTTTATTTTTCTTTAGATTGAATCAATAATATAACTCCGTTTTTAATACTTAAATTAGCTGATTTATCACTAATTTCATTAGATAAACCCAAGGTATCAAACTTTAAAAGTGTTGCATCATTAAGTAAATAATTGGTTCCTTTTAAGGATAAAGTCGTATCCGTTAAAGGAAAAATTGATAGATACTTGTAATCATTTTTATCAATTATGTAATTACCTATATCTAATCTTTTAATAATATTGTAATCATCATAGATAATTAAATTATTATATTTTTCGAAAAGAAGAAGATTAGCGATTAAATGATCAATTCTTTTTCCTTCTAGTCCACCGATTAAAATAACATCATCACTTAAATCATAAGCATAATTTAAGGCATAATGTGTATCTGATAAATCTTTAATAGTTGATAGTTTTATGTGTTTTATATCATTAAGTAGTGATAAGTCAGATAGTGAATCAAAGTCACCAATAGCTATATCTACTTTGATATTGCGACTTATTAACTCGCTTACAGCACTATCAACAGCGATAACTAATCTATTATTAATTAATTTTTGAATGTTATTAGGTACTTTACTAGCTATTATAGCAATTTTCATATTAATAGTACCTCCTTTACTTCAATTATAATATATCTTTATTACTCGAAATATATTTTTAAGAATCTATCTAAGTTTTCCCACTTAATAAATCCAGCTTCTCTAAATATTTCTTGAGATTTTTCAAAAATTATTAATGTGGGAGTACTAAAGACGATATGATTCCCTCTAAATAAAGGATTCTTAGTTATATCTATATTATATATATTTATATTAGGGAATCTTTTTTGATAGACATTAGCTATTCTAAATTCAGCTGCATGACATAATCCGCAATCATGTCCCATTGCTAAAACCATAATTATATCTTTATTATTATTTATTATTTCGATCATTTCATGATCGTTTACCATTTTAATCATAATATCACCATCTTAAATATATCAACTTATGTGAAAAATCACAAAATTTACGCTTTTACCAATAAATTCAATAACCTCTTTTGTATAATAGCTGAAAAGGGATGAAAGATAACATCAAAAAAACCTCTAAACATTTATTATTAGTATTTTTATTAATTTTAGGAGGCTTACGCTACTAGCTTTTAATAAATAATCAAGCGCTGTAAAAGCATTAGCAAAAGATAAAAACGCCTATATGGTTTAAGCGGTATCAGCTGCAAATATTAGTTCAGCGGCTGCTACAGTAAGTGCATACCCATCAGTTACATTAGCTAACACAGGTGGAGTAAACATCGAAAGAAACATTAAAGCAGCAATCGAATCTAACTTAGCTGATTCATTAGTTGAAGTAATTGATTAACAATTAGCAATGTTAGACACATTCCTACAAAACGTAGAAATCAAACATGCAAAATCAGATCGTTAAGACTATGAAAAATTATCTTCATATGAATCAACTGATTTAGAAGGTAATAAAGTATCATACAAATTATATTACAATGTTACTGAACACGAAGTTGAAGAAGATGGTGAAACTGAAACTGAATTTGTTGGCTTATTAGTTATTACTAAAGGCGAAGCTGTTAGAGAAGTATTAGTTAACGGAGAAATTGAAGTTGACCCAGCTTACGGTGAAAAAGAATTAACTGTTATCCATGAAGCAAATGGAGTTAAAGTTAAAGTTTCATCTAAAGTTAAAAACGGTGAAATAGAATTTGAATTTCAAACTCAATCAGTGCATGAAAAAAGAAGACCGAAAAGAGCTGGATATTAACTAGCTCTTTTTTTATCAAGTCTTTACTTTATGACTATGATAATGTTATATTATTTGTAATAAAGGAGGATTAATATAATGAAAAAAAATCAGTCAGTTAAAATCTTTTTAATGTTGGTATTGTCCATTTTCACACTCTTTATTATAAATAATCATAAAGTTAAAGCGGATATGGGTCCTAAACCATATATCGAAATAAATATTAAAAATATAAATTGTGATGAATATTATGTTACATTACTTTCAAAAACCGAAAGATATGGCCCGTGGAAGCGTGTTAAAGAGGAAGATTTAGCTGAATATATAGCACAATTAGAAGATCCTTCCATATGGCAAAAGTTTTATGATTATGTAGATTCAGATAATTTTTATTTTTTGAATCATTATCAAAAATTATCACAAGAAGATGTATTTAGATGGGGCTATATGCCACCTGGAACATTTAAAATGTTAATATATATTCCAAATACAGATAAATTTATCGTAAGTGAAATCTATGAACGATATGCCTTTAGTAGCATATTTACCTTTGATTTGAGTAAAGTAGAGGGCGCTAATGGCGATATTAACTTAGTCCAAACTCCTGTTAAAATTGTTAAACAAAACATCTTTTTTATGGAACTATTTAAATTCATACTAAGAGTTGTAGCTACTTTAGGTATTGAATTATTAATTGCTTTGTTATTTTTCTATAAAATTAAGAAGCGAGAAATTAAAGTTATCGCTATTGTTAACGTAATTACTCAACTTATTTTAAATATTTCACTAAGTATTTGGATTTATTACAATTCATTATGGATTTTTGAAATAATATTATTCATAATAATTGAGATTTTCATTATTATAATTGAAGGTTTAGCTTATGCGTATTTCTTAAAAGAAGAAATCAAAGAAAGAGGAAAACCATGGCTACCTTACCTTTACGCAATTGTAGCTAATGTTTTGTCACTAGTAATCGGTTATGGATTAGCCCTTTTAACAACTTATTTATTTTAGAGTAATTAATCTTTTTCAAACTATTATTATATGAGGTGATAGTTTGAAAAGATATATTATTTTAATTGGTTTTATCGTATTTTTAATTAACTCAGCAATAATCTTTGTTTTAAGACCGAAAAAGAATTCATATACATTTAACGACCCAAATTTAATTAATGTTGAAATATATGGCGATATTAACTTTCCTGGTAAATATCAAGTTTTAGAAAATACTACCCTAAATGATTTAATAAACTACTCTCAGGGTGTTAAAGAGACTGCAGATCTATCAAAAATTAACTTAAATGAGGTCTTACAGCCAAACTATACATACTATATTCCATCAACTATAGAAAACAAAGAAAATCAAATTAAGTATAATTTAAACGAAATTACCTATCAACAATTACTTACATTAGACGGTATTACCGAAAACAGAGCCCTAAATATTATTCTTTACCGTGAGAATAATGGTAAATTTAAATCAGTAGAAGAACTTTTAAATGTCAAATATATCGGCGAAGTTACATACGATAAGATCAAAGATTATTTCTTTGTCAGGTAAAAGTTATCCTTACTACTTCATAATAGCTGCATTAATTGCAGCTTTTTATAATCATTATTTCATTATTTTAGTAATATTTTTAATATATAAATTCAAAAGAAAATTTCACTATAAACCATTACTTATAATAATAACTATTTTAATAATATCCTTTTTAAGTAATTACTTTATTAAATCAATTAAACCGAAAGAAGAGGTTAAAGGAACAGTTATCGAAGTAAATGACTATAATTTAGTAGTTAAATCTGATGTACGAAAGTATTTAATTAAAACTAAGGATAGTTATGAAGTTGGCGAAATATTAATTATAAAAGGGAAATTTATTAAACCAAGAGGCAAAAGAGTACCTCACGGTTTTAATTATAAAAATTACCTTGTAAGCGAGGATATCTATTATATCTTTGATAAACCAGAGATCAAAAGTAAAGGAATTAACTTTTTATATTATCCATATATATTTTTAAATAAATATTTAGATATATACCCAAAACATACAAAAACATATTTAAAATCTTTTATTTTAGGAATTAATGAACATAATTTAGATTTTAAATATGCCTCTCGTAATCTACAAATATCTTATTTATTAAGTTTATCTGGGATATTTATCTACGGATTGTTAGGAATTATAAAAAAGATTTTTTTCTATCTTGACTTAGAAACAAATAAACAAGACATAATAATCATATTAATTCTTTTATTATGGACTATTATTAGTGGGTTTAAATATGTTATGTTAAGGATCTTAATCATTACATTAATTTCAACAATTAGCCGAAGGCTTGACTTAAAATTAACGAGGTTAGATATCCTTTTTTACGCTTTTATTTTACTTTTAATAGTTAAACCTAATTTAGTTTATTCAATCGGTTTTACGATTAGTTTTATCGTTTTAACTTTGATATCTCTTATTAATTTTGATTTGAAAATATCTAATAAAATCTTAAAAGGATATGTTCTTTATTTATTGATATATGTATCAATTTTTCCATTAATAATTAATATGTATAATAATATATACCTATTAGTTTTTCTAATTTCACCAGTTATTATCTTAATATATAAAAAAGGCATCATATACCTATTTATCGGTATTTTACTGATGCCTTTTTTCTCATTATTGATCGAGTATTATTTAATATATTTCGAAAGTTTGATTAGGCTTTTATCAAATTTAAAACTTAATATAATAATGCCTAGTTTTAATAAGTTATCACTATTTTTATATTATTTAATATTGATCTTTTACTTAACAAATAAAAGTTGGTTAAACAAAAATATAATAACTTATTTTATGTTGTTATTTCTAGTTTTTAATAAAGCTTATTTAAATCCAACTTACAGATTAATCTTTTTAGATGTTGATCAAGGAGATACTACCATTTTTATTACTCCATTTAATGAGGATGTAGTAGTTGTTGATGCTTATGGGGATGTAGTTAAAGTCCTACATAAAATGGGAGTTAGAAAAATAGATTATTTAATCTTAACCCATTCAGATAATGATCATATTAGAGAAGCCAATAATTTAATTAGGGATTTGGATGTTAAAAATGTTTTAGTTAATCCTTATGACGAGTATAACTTAGTAAGTTGTAATGAAATATCTATTACATCAAATAATATCATTTTAGAATCAAACTTTAGTATTAAGTTTTATTCTCCAAATAAAAATTACTATAACTCAAATGATAATTCATTAGCTTTTAAACTTGAGTATTTAAATAATAGTGCTTTATTTTTAGGAGATGTATCTAAAGAAGTTGAAATTAATTTAGTTAAAGAATATGGAAGTAAGTTAGAATCAAAAATATTAAAACTAGCTCATCATGGTTCTAATACTTCAACTAGTACTAACCTTTTGGATACCGTTAAACCAAAAGATATCATCATTTCTGTTGGTTTAAATAATATTTACGGCTTTCCTCATAATGAAGTAATGGAAGCCTTAGATAGGAAATATAAGGTATATAGAACCGATAAAGACCATACAATTACTTATATAAGTTTAGATAAGTGGACAAAAACGTTAAAACACTATCAAAATTATATAATTTATTATATAATATTAGAGAAAAAGAAGGGAAGATTCTATGGATAGTTTAATTTATTTATATCATGGTGCAAGTGAATATCTATTAAGAAAAGAGATTAATAAATTGTTAGCTAAGTTAAAAGTTGATGAGCATAACGTAGTTAAGTATGATTTAATGGAATCTGAATTTGTTGATGTCATTGAAGAATTACAAACTATCTCTTTTTTCCGAGGTCAAAAAGTAGTTTTACTATCAAGTATTTTAGAATTATATGATCTTAATCAATATGATCAAGATCGTTTTATTTCTTACTTAGAAAAACCAAATCCTGATACTATTTTAATTATGTATTCTAGCAAAATTAAAGAAGATGAATCGGAAATGTCAAAAGCACTTAATTTATATGCCAAAATAATTAAGATGCAAGATATTGATAAAAAAGAACTTCCTAACTTAATTAGAAAAAACTTTAATGATGACGATTATCAAATTAATGGGTCAGCTATTACTGAGTTAATTGAAAGAACTAACGGTGATTTTCAAGCGATTGAACAAGAAATTACTAAATTAAAATTATACGCATATGATCAAAAATTTATTGATGTTAAAGCGATTAGACTATTAGTTAGTAAAAACTTAGATGAGAATATGTATGAACTATTATCGGCTATCTTAAATAAGGAAAAGACCAAAGCAATTCAAATCTATTATGATTTACTAGTTACTAACGTACAACCAGTTCAAATTATTGGTTATATTTCAAATCGTGTCCGCGATTTAATTCACACTAGTTTACTAGTTTCTAGAAACTACACAACTGATATGATTGCTAAACACTTTAAAATCTCTGATGGTAGAGCTTATTATATGGTAAGAGATGCGAAAAGATTAAACATTAATGAATTAGAAAGTTACTTACAACAACTATCAGATTTAGATTTTGATATTAAATCAGGTAACATTGATCCTCGTTTAGGGGTAGAATTATTTCTATTTGGGGTGTAGGATATGAATTATAAAAATATTTTAGTCTTTGACTTTGAAACAACTGGTGTTAACCCATCAACTGATGAAATTATTGAAATTGGTGCGATTAAACTTGAATTAATTAATGGTAATTATGAAGTAGTAGATGAATTATCTGTTTTAGTAAAACAAGATAAACCACTACCTCCTGTAATTACTGATATTACAGGAATTACTGATGATTTATTGACTAGTGAAGGTGTCGATAAAAATACAGCCTTTCATATGCTTAATAACTTATACACTAAAGATACTTTGTTAATTGCATATAATATTCAATTTGATATATGGTTTTTAATTAATTTATATCGTAGTGAATATGATAAATTCTTTGAAATTGAAAATGATTTACTAGACGCTATGGCAGTTTATAAAGATTTTCACCCTTATCCTCATCGTCTAGAATCAGCACTAGCGACTTATCCAGTAGGAGTACCTAACTCACACAGGGCATCTGATGATGCAAAAGCAACATATTTATTATTAAAAAAGATGGAAGAAAAACTTCCACCTCGAATTAATAATGAAAAATTTGAACTATCTAGATATATTAACGTAATTGGACAAAATCCAAAATATAAAGTACCATTTAATCAAAGATTAAAACATGTTACTTATATTGATCACTGGCCAAATCAGCAGTTAATATATAAAAAAAGATAGTTTAAACTATCTAATTTTATAAAGAGTTAACTAATTGTGCTAGTTGAGATTTATGTCTAGCAACAAAGTTTTTGTGATAAATACCTTTGGCTAGTGCTTTATCTAATTTCTTATAAGCAAAGTTTAATGCTTCTAATGCTTCAGCTTTATTTCCAGCAGCTACTAATGTTTCTACTTGTTTGTAAGCAGTTTTAACTGATGATTTGAAGCTAGCATTTTGTAAGCGACGCTTTTCATTCGTTTTATTACGTTTGATTTGTTGTTTAATGTTTGCCATTTAGGTGCACCTCCTTATATAATAACGTATATATTTTAACAAACTATTTATAAAAAAGCAAATACTTAGAAAGAAGGAACTATATGACTATAGCTAATAAAATTACAATTGGAAGAATCTTATTAATCCCAATAATGATTATCTTCATTTTAATCCCAAGTTTAAACAGACCGGATAACCCAATTATTTTTCGTATGACCACCGGTCAACTTATCTTTGCAATCTTATTTATTATTGCCTCTGCTTCAGATTTTTTAGATGGATATTTAGCCAGAAGTAGAAATGAAATTACAACTTTCGGTAAGTTTTTAGATCCAATTGCCGATAAAATTTTAGTCCTAACTGCATTAATTTTTATGACTAAATTCCCTTATTGGGCAGATGCTACACAAGATAGATATAGCATTTATATTCTAACCGGTATTTTAATAATTATCATTAGAGAATTTGTGATTACCGGAATTAGATTAATTGCAGTTGATAAAGGAGTAGTAATTGCAGCATCACCTCTTGGTAAAGCCAAAACCTTTTCGACAATGATTGCGATTATTATTATGTTATTTAATGGATTTGGCTTAATGAATTTAATAAAAGAAGGCCTATTTGATTATGTATCAATGGGAATCTTTTGGGTATCGATAGTTTTAACATTGTTATCAGGTGTTGATTATATTATTCGTAATCGCGCAATTATTTTAGAATCAGTATAAAGTAATTTTTAATCCTTCAAACTATTATAGATAAAAAGGAGAATTATAGATGGACAAAAAGAATGAACAATTAAAAAAGACAATTATAGATATTGAAAAACAACATGGTAAAGGATCGGTAATGAGACTTGGCGATAAACCACTTGAAAAAATTGATGCAATTTCTTCTGGTGCAATTTCACTTGATTTAGCACTAGGAATAGGTGGTTATCCAAGAGGAAGAATTATTGAAATTTATGGCCATGAGTCAAGTGGTAAGACGACAATTGCTCTTCATGCAATCGCAGAAGCACAAAAATTAGGTGGTTATGTTGCATTTATCGATGCTGAACATGCACTTGATCCAATATATGCAAGCAAACTAGGAGTAGATATCGACGATTTAATTCTATCGCAACCAGATACAGGCGAACAAGCTTTAGAAATTACTGAAGCTTTAATTAGATCAAATGCTGTTGATATGGTTGTTGTTGACTCAGTTGCTGCATTAGTTCCAGAAGCTGAAATTTCTGGTGAAATGGGCGATTCTCATGTTGGCTTACAAGCAAGATTAATGTCTCAAGCAATGAGAAAATTATCAGGAATTATTAATAAAACTAATTCAACAGTTATCTTTATTAACCAAATTAGAGAAAAAGTTGGAATCATGTTTGGAAACCCTGAAACAACACCGGGTGGTAGAGCACTAAAATTCTATTCATCAGTACGCCTTGAAATCAGAAGAGGCGAACAGTTAAAACAAGGTCAAGATCTAATTGGAAATAAAGTTACAATTCGTGTTGTTAAAAATAAAGTAGCACCACCATTTAAAACTACTACACTAGATTTAATTTATGGTCAAGGTTTATCACGTAGTGGAGACGTACTAGATTTAGCAAGTGATGCTGATATCATAAGAAAAGCTGGCTCATGGTATTCATATAATGATCAAAAAATTGGTCAAGGACGAGATAACGCTAAGAAGTTCTTAGAAGATAATCCAGAAATATACGATGAAGTAACTAAAAAAGTAATCGAACATTATCAATAACAAATAAAAACGGGCGCTGCCCGTTTTTTTATGTTTTAATATAATAATTAAATTTTCATGGTGTTAAAATAGTTTTTAATTCCTCAACATATGCGTCTTTAAATCTATCAAATTGTTTTGTCATTTCAACCTTAGTGTGCGTACTAGTTTCTTTGGTAATCATTGAGAAGTTTAAAAAAAACGGAACAACAAATGATGAGAAGAGTACTAAATATTTAGCGAATAACGTTTCATATGAAGCTTCTGGGAAATATGTTGCAAGATTGTCAATAATTAACCCTAAAAAATCTTCATCTTTTATAAAAAATTCAACTAATACGTTAGTCGCAGTAGGTTGTGAAACTATTTGGACAAATGAATAACTTACAATGCCAGTATTTTCTTCAGCGAATTTAAAGACGACATCGACAAAATTAGCCATTAATCCATCAAAACTTTCTTTATCTGTTCCTTTATTATGAATAATCTTAGAAATTTCTTCTCTTAGTTCCATTAACATTTCAGATATAACAATATTTATTAAGTTATCTTTACTTCCAAAATGATAATTAATAGCAGCAATATTAACGAATGCAGCCTCAGCAATTTCCTTAATAGTAACATTACCTTTTTCTTTTAATACTTGTTTTGTTGCAGTGATAATTGTATCCTTTGTTGTCAGATCGTTAGTATCTTTAATCATAATTTCAACTCCTAATTTAAATGGTGTTTTAATCTATAATTCAATCAATATTTCTATTAACATTATAACATTTTAAATGTATAATGTAAATGGCTATTTAAAATTAAATTATGAATGGAGGACTTAAATCAATTATGAAAAAAATTTTAACTAAAAAAGGAAGAATTTTAACATTAATAGCTTTCATTGTTTTGGCCGTTGTAGCAATATTTTTAAGTCCACTTGTGAACATCAACTATGATATGAGTAAATATTTGGCTACCGACTCAAATACAAGAGAAGCATTAATTGTCTTAGATGAGGAGTTTGGCTCAAACTCAATGATTCAGGTAATGACAGATGATCTTCAAATTGAAGATGCATCAGAAGTAGTAAATGAAATCTTAGAAATTGATGTCGTAAAATCCGTTATTTGGTTAGGTACAGTAACAGATGTCTCGGTTCCAGTTGAAAATATGGATCAAGACTTAATTAAAGATTATTACAATAAAGGTCATTTGCTATTTACCATCGAATTTAATGAGGATGATTACTCATTAAAGGTTGGATATGCGATTGATGAGATTAAAAAAATAATGACATCTCACAATGTTGAATCAAGTTTAAGAGGACCGGCAATCGGAACTAAGACAAGTCGTGATTATGTTGCAAGTGAGATGATTTTAATTGCAGCAGTAGCTGTGCCAATTGCCATTTTAATTTTATTCTTATCATCTTCATCGTGGATGGAACCTGTAGTAATTTTAATTAATTTAGGCATTGCTATCTTAATTAACTTAGGAACGAACCTTTTATTTCCAAGTGTAAGTTATATTACAATCTCGATTGCTAGCGTGTTACAACTTGCCATGTCGCTTGACTACTCCCTATTCATAGTTCATAGGTACTATGAAGAAAGGGATAAAGGAGAAGAACCTGTGACAGCTGCATACACTAGCGCTAAAGATGCGTTTGGTACAGTAACAGCATCAGCTTTAACAACAGTATTTGGATTCTTAGCTTTAGTAATTATGAATTATAAGATAGGTGCTGATATCGGTATTTCTCTTGTTAAAGCTATTGTTATTAGTTATATCACAGCAATTATCTTAATGCCTGTACTATTAATATTCTTTGATAAACTATTACTTAAATATAAACATAAAGTTCTAATGCCAAAATTTAGAAGAATGACTGAAAGGTTACATAAAGGTAGATACGCAATTATTATATTATTTATTATGGTTGGAGCATTATCGTTTTATTTACAAGGAAAATCAACATATAAATACGGAGATACATCAGTTGGTGATGAAGGAGCAACCGCGTATATTCACCGTGAAAAAATTGATGAAAAATTCGGAGTATTTAATCCAGTCGTTATTTTATATCGCCATGAAGATAAAAATAACGCAATTGCCTTAATTGAAGAATTAAAGGTAATACCTGAAGTAACTAATATTCAATCACTTGTAACAAGTGTTGATCCACAAATACCAGAAGAAATGTTACCGGAAGAAGCCCTTGATCAATTTAAGTCTGAAAATTATTATAGAATGATCCTTTACTTAGACAGCAATGATGAAACCGAAAGAACTCATGAAGTAAGTAATCTAATTGTTAATTTAACAAAAGAAAAATTAGATAAAAAAGGATATGTCTTGGGTGTTCCAATTGCCACCACAGAGATTAAAGATAGTGTTACAAAAGATGGTTTATTAGTGCAACTTGTTAGTGCGATTGCTATTGCTTTAGTAATTTTCTTAGTTTTAAGAAACCCAGTAACACCAATTATTTTAGTAATTGTAATTGAAGTATCAATCTTAATTAACGTTGCTATTAGTTATCTAACTGGTGGAACACTTGCTTATATTGGATATTTAGTAGTATCAAGCTTGCAACTAGGAGCAACCATTGACTATGCAGTATTATTAGCTGGTAGGTATAAAAAATTTAGAAAAACAATGGGTAAAAAAGATGCAATGATCGAAGCGGCAACTAGATCGACTCCAGCAATTATTACATCAGCAGCAGTACTTGCAACAGCTGGATTTGTTGTATTCTTTGTTTCTAGTTTAGAAATCGTAAAAGAAATTGGAATGTTAATTGGTAGAGGAGCATTATTATCTGGAATTTTAGTAATCTTTGTTCTTCCTGTATTGTTATTAACATTTGACTTTATAATTGAGAAAACTAATATCAAAATTAAAACTAAAAAAAATAAGGAGGTAGTTTCTAATGAAGAAAGTATTTAATAAAATATCAATTATTATTCTCTTAATTTTTGGAGTATTTGCCGTAACTGGTTGTGAAAAAGAACAAGAAAATGGCAATAACAATGGTAAGACGGAAATAGTTTTACCAACAGAAAGCAAACATGTAAAAAGTGATGAAACAGTCTATGTTATCTACAATCAAAATAATGAAATAGATACAATTAAATCATCACATCATTTTAGTAATGCAGGATTTTTTAAATACGAAGTATTTGGTAAATTCCTAGAAACAGGTCATTTAAATATTACTAATGGTCAAGCTAAAATCGAGATAAGTGATAATAAAGCTTTAGTGCCATCACTTGAAAATCATGATGATTTTTTCTACACACTTAACTTAGATCCAACCCAATATAAAAACAAATTACCATTTACATTACAAACTACATTTAAACTTAATGATAATGATGTTACCTTTGGAGCATTAAAAAATGCCACAGGAAAAGTAACACTGAATTATAAGTTTACTGCTAATACCGAAGCCCACGTTTATTATCAAAAAAATTATGCAGCTCAAGTTCAAATCCCTATTGATATTACAACTGCCAAAATCATTGAAGCTAATGACGCAATGGCTAGTGTCTTAGTTGGTACAACTAATACTTTAGCTTATATGGTTATGCCTGGAGAAACTAAAGAAATTATCATTAAATTAGAAGTTAAAAATTTCAAGTTTAACGGATTACAAGCGGTTTATCAACCACTTGATCAAATGTCATCAATTGGCGGTATGTTAGACTTTGAAACTTTAGGAATAGACCAATTAGCAGCATTACCTCTAGGAGTCCAACAAGTTATAAATGGAGTGAATCTTTTAGATACAAATGTTAACGAATTATTTATTGGTATGGGCGCTAATTTAACTCAAATTAAAACACAATTTGCTGATCCATCACTTGGACAATTTATTAATGTTTTAATGGGTCTTAATTTTGATGTATTTAAAAATGATGGTAGTTATACTCCAGAAATGATTGCTAAGAAAGAAGAGTTATTAGCAATTGTTACTCCTCTTGAAGCATTATTAGCTGAGCTTCAAGTTAAATTTAATGAACTTGGAGTTTTATATAATGAGTTTAATAATAACTATGATTCATATTTAGCAGTTACTAACCAATTTGAATTAAAATATCAATATTTCTTAAGCTCTGTAGCAAAACTACAACAATTAAAAGATAGTGTTACCGCGTTATCACAAATTGATTTTACAAATATTAATTTAATTGCTGAAAATAGAGACGAAATTATTAATAATCTCGCATCAATGGATGTTTTATTAGAAGAAATAAAAACTATTTATACTAATACCATTAGTGCAATGTATTTTTATCCAGATGCTTTTGAACCAATTGCACATGCAATGTTTAATGTAGTTTCAAAAGCTGGTGAAGTATTTGGCTTATTTGTTCCAATTAAATCTTCACTTGAATCGTTATCAGCTAAAATTGGTGAAGGTATAGCTGGTAACTGGTTTAACCCAATGGTTTTAGAACCAATAGGAACTCTAAAAGGAATGCTAGATCACCAAGATCCAACGTTCCAACAACCAGGCATTATCCAAACATTAGGTCTAATGATTATGGCTAGTGCAGCTACCGCTGAACAAATTCCAAAAATTCAAGAATTGGTTAATATGTATCAAGTAGATCCGTTAACAGGTATGAGACAAATTGATGCAATATATTTAGGATTTGTTCAAATTAATCACAGTTTATTACTTAAAGCAGAAGGACAAAATGCTAGTTTCTATGATGGAATATCTAAATTAGCTGGCATGAAAGATTTCGTCGCTTTAATACCAACACCACTTAATATTGAATTACCATCTTTTCTAAGTGATGATAACCAATCTCCATTCTCTCTCCAATTTATCATCACTCAGAAGTAATATCCTCCAATTCAATTAATCCCCATTTATTTGATGGGGATTTTTTGTTATAATAGATATGAGGTGAATTTATATGAAAAACGAATCAAAAGCTGTTGAATTACATCGCATTTTACAAGGAAAATATGAAATTAAACCAAGAGGTCATGTCTCAAAAGAAACCTTGCCTCTTTTATATACGCCTGGAGTAGCTGAAGCATGTCTTACAATTAAGGATAATCCCGAAGAAGTATATAATTTAACTCGTAAGAGTAATACGGTTGCTGTTATTACTGACGGAACTGCAATTTTAGGATTAGGAGATATAGGTCCTGAAGCTGGACTTCCAGTTATGGAAGGAAAAGCAATTTTATTTAAAGAGTTTGGAGATGTAGATGCAATACCATTATTACTATCAACTAAGGATACTGATGAAATTGTTAAAACAATTATTAATATCGCTCCATCATTTGGTGGAATCAACTTAGAAGATATTGCTGCCCCTCGTTGTTTTGAAATTGAAAAAAGATTAAAAGAAGCTCTAGATATTCCTATATTCCATGATGATCAACACGGAACTGCAATTGTTACATCTGCAGCCGTAATAAATATCTTAAGACTTACTAAAAAGAATAAAGAAACATTTAAAATCGTAATTAATGGGGCTGGTGCTGCTGGAATTGCGATTGCAAAACTATTATTAGAACTTGGATTTAAAGACATAATTTTATGCGATAGAACTGGAATCTTACATCCTAGCAAAAATATTAATAGCGCTAAATTAGAGATTCATAATCTAACTAATCCAAGAAAAGTAGAAGGAATGTTAGAAGATGCTATTAAAGGTGCTGATTTATTTATTGGTGTTTCATCAGGAAACGTATTATCGGGTGAAATGGTTAAATTAATGAATGAAAAATCAGCGATTTTAGCGATGGCCAATCCAACTCCAGAGATTCACCCAGATTTAGCTAAAGAAGCCGGAGCATATATTATTGGTACAGGTAGATCTGATTTTGCTAATCAAATTAATAACTTATCGGTCTTCCCAGGTATCTTTAGAGCTGCGTTAGACACTAGAAGTACTGAAATCAATGATGATATGATGACTGCAGCAGCAAAAGCATTAGCTTATACAATTACAGATGATGAATTGAACACTGAATATATTATTCCGAGTGCATTTAATAAAAAAGCTCATGAAAATTTAATTGAAGCCGTTAAAAAGGCCGCTAAAGCTAGTGGAGTATCAAGATTATAATTATGAAATATTATTTAGCATATGGTAGTAATTTAGATTTAAACCATATGAAATTAATGTGTTCAGATTCTAAGTTTTTGGGAATTACTAAAATTGATGGTTTTAAACTAGCATTTAGAGGAGAAGACAATCGCAGTTATTTAACTGCCATTAATGAAAAAGATAGTTTTGTATATGCCGGTATATTTGAAATTACCGATAAATGTGAATTTTCTCTTGATCACTATGAAGATTATCCTAACCTATATTATAAAGAAGTAATTAACTTTCAAATAAACGATAATATTTATGCTTGATTAATCTACATCATGCACGAAAAAGACTTATACAATAAGCCTAGTGAAGAATATTTGGAAATGGTTAAAAACTCATATAAATTTCATAATTTAGATATAAACCTTATAGAAAAAACATTATTGAATAAATAAAAAAAACGCTCTACGGAGCGTTTATTTTTTATCTTCTAATATTTCTTTTAACTCAAGTGAATTTTTTAAAAAAAAATAAATTGGTAACCCAAATACAAAGGTTACAACAAATTCACCAAGTGCTACAAATCCAACTGATTCCCAGAAAGGAAAATCTTGGGCAAACCATAACATCCATCCAACTGCAAAAGCATTAATAATAGTGGCAAAGATTAAGGTCCAAGCTTTTCTTCTAAATAAAATCATTAATAGTCCGGCAACTAATGTCGCACTAGTTCCAATCGGAACATCAAAAGCAGCCATCGGACTAAATAGATTTGATATTAGACATCCGATTGTTACACCAATTAAGTGTTTTGGTGAAAACAATATCAGTACCACTAATATTTCGGAAATTCTAAAGTTAACAATTCCAAATGATATTTCTTTAAATACTAGTGATAACACTACATAAATTGCTGCAATAATTGATTGCAAAGTTAAATCTCTTAATGTAAATTTCTTCATTTTATCGCTCCTGTTTTATTTATTGATTGGTTTCCTGGAGTACAATCAAGTTTATTATAACACATTTTCATAATATTACATATTCACTTATGATTTGAAATTACATATAGTTTATTATAAAATAATAATATCAAAAGGGCGCGTAGCTCAGGGGGAGAGCATCTGCTTGACGTGCAGAGGGTCAGGGGTTCAAATCCCTTCGCGCCCACCATTTAAATAATTTATAATCAGGACAGGAGATCTATTTATGAATCCAGAAAAAGCTAAAAAATATTCGGTTGCGGCATTAATAATGATTGCGGTAGTATCAGTAGTTTCAATTATTTTTGCAATAGTTGTATTTTCACAAGTAATGGCACTAGTGCAACAATCGGGTAACAGTACTCTAACAGATGCTCAAATTCAAGAACTAACTTTATCATTAATGGCACCAATCGTTATATTTAGTATATTATTAGTAATAGTTGGTATTGTTCACTTGATTTATTATATACTTGCTCTTGTTGAAGCAAGCAAACATGAAGAGAACAAAACACCATTTATTTTATTAATAGTTGGATTTTTAATTGGTATTGCAGGACTTATTGGTTTAATAATGTTAATTATTGAAGCAAACATGTTAATTAAAAATCCACCTGTACAAGAAGATCCATATTCTGTTGATTTTAGGTAAGGTTAATGGATCCAATTAGAACTAAAAAATATGCGATTAATGCGTTAATTTTTAGGATAATCCCAATAGTACTTATAATTTTTAGTATCTTTTTGTTTCTTGTTTTTGTTAAAGTACAAGTGCCTCAAACTCAAAATAATGAAGCTTATTTTATAGCCCCAACAGCAACATTTGCTTTAATTGGCATTATCGCTATCGGTAGTATTTTATTAATAGTTTCATTAATATTTTACATATTAACATTAGTTGAAACATCTAAACATGACGAAAAGATTTCATTTATATTATTAATTGTTGGATTTTTTGTAGACATAGTTGGCATTGTTGCCTTAATTATGTTATTAATGGAAATCAACAAACTTGAAAAACCTAATAATCTAATTGAAGAAATTTAAAGGAAGGAAAAAATTATGAACTTAAAAAATGCAAAACTATACTCAATTATTACAATAGTATTAGTTGCTGTAACATCGTTTCTTGGATTAGTAGTATTCATTACATCTTTTTCTAGAATGCAACAAATTATTGCTGAACATGGTTTAGACTATGTGATGGAAAATTTAATGGCAATTTCACAAGAAATTTCTGGCCAGATCGGTGCTTTATCAACTCTAAATACATTACTTGGAATAGCTGCGTTTGTCTTTACAATTCTTACGGTTATTGAAGCTAATAAACTTAAAGAAAATCGCACACCATTTATTTTACTAATTGTTGGTATTTTCATCGATATTTTAGCAATTATCGGAGCAGTTTTATTACTATTAGAAATTAAGAAAATCGAACAAACTCCGCCACCTGCACCAACTGATAATTATTTAGACAATCAAAATTTTTAATAATATTATTATTAAGTAAATATTTTTTATGAAACAAACATCGAAAGATGTTTGTTTTATTATATCTCTTGACTTTATAAGTGTAATTACTATAATAATATTGTCTGGTTTATTAAAATCTAACTTTTTGTTTAATTTTACTAAACTAAATGTTTATTTTAGGAGGTTATAATATGGAGCCGTTAATTCAATTAAAAGGTGTTACTAAAGAATATGGTGGAAATGTAGTGTTAAAAGGAATCGATTTAGAGATTAATTCTAATGAATTCGTAACCTTACTAGGGCCATCTGGCTGTGGTAAAACAACTACTTTAAGAATAATTGGTGGATTCGTTGATCCAAGTGGTGGTGAAGTTTTATTTAATGGTGAAGACATTAATGATGTACCAGCTCACAAACGACCAACAAACACCGTTTTTCAGCGTTACTCATTATTCCCTCACTTGGATGTTTTTGAAAATGTTGCTTTTGGTTTAAGAGTTAAATCAAGTGAATTCCAAGAACAGCATAAAATTGATTTGTTATTAGAAGAATACAAGGAGTTAATTCGCGAAGAAAAAGATCCAGCAAAGAAAAGACAATTAAGAAGAGAAGTCACTAGACAAGCTCAGTTAATTAAAGATCCAAACTTTGAGTTAAAGCAGCAAATTGAAGAATTAAAACTAAAAATTAAAAACTTAAAAAATGATCCTAAATATTTAGAATCAAAAAAAGAAAATGTTGCAAGAGCTGATGAGTTAAGAGATAAGATTGAGGAAATTAAATTAGAATTAAGAACTGTTTCAGCAAAAGATCCGAATTATCACACTATTAGAAAAGAAAAACGAAGTGAAATCAAAGTTTTAAATGAAGAAATTAAAAATTTAGATATTAAAAATCACTATCAAACAGATATTAAAAATCTTCGAAAGAAGTTTTCTACTAAAAAGACTAGAGAAAAAGAATTAGAAGTTAAAGTATTAGAATATTTAAAACTTGTTGGATTACAAGGTTACGAATACCGTAGCATTGATAAATTATCTGGAGGCCAGCAACAAAGAGTTGCGATTGCTAGAGCGTTAATTAACCAGCCTAAAGTATTACTTCTAGATGAGCCGCTTGCGGCTCTTGACTTAAAGTTACGCCAAGAGATGCAATATGAGTTAAAAGAACTTCAAAGAAATGCTGGAATTACCTTTATCTTTGTTACTCATGACCAAGAAGAAGCACTTACTATGTCAGATAAGATTGTTGTTATGAACGAAGGGGAAATCCAACAAATTGGTACTCCGGAAGATATTTATAACGAACCAATTAACCGTTTTGTAGCTTCGTTCATCGGTGAATCTAATATTGTTGAAGCAGTAATGCTTGATGATTTTAAAGTCGAGTTTGACGGAGTTATTCATGAATGTGTAGATAAAGGATTTTCTAAAAACGAAGATGTTGAAGTGGTAATTCGCCCTGAAGATATCGATATTCTTCCAAAAGGAAAAGGTAAATTTGACGGAGTTGTTGATAGTGTATCATTTAAGGGTGTACACTATGAAATTGATGTTTTAACAAAATACCGCGCATATACTATTCACACTACTGATTTTCATCCTGAAGGTGAAGAAGTAAGTATTACTTTTAATCCGGAAGATATCCATGTAATGGAGATTTGGTAAGATGGAAAAGAAGAAGATTAGTGGTAATGAAAAAAGAAAAAAGAGACTGAATATCTTATTAATTTCACCTTATTACTTTGTATTGATATCACTAATATTAATTCCAATATTAATTATGGTTATCTACTCATTTACTAAAGGTGAAAGTAGAAGTTTATTCCAAGTATCGTTTACTTTAGATAATTACTTGAACTTTTTTACAAATAGTGAATTCTTATATGCGATGAGAAGATCAATTTGGCTGGCTTTATTAACTACAGTTTCAACACTTGTAATAGGTTATCCACTGGCTTATTTCATTACACAAACTAAGCCAAGAACACAAGCTTTATTAATCTTATTAATATCAGCTCCAATGTGGATTAACTTAGTTATTAGAACGATTGCATTAAAGCAAGTTATTGAATTATTTACTTCTATTATGCAATCAATAATTCCGAGTTTTCCTGAAATAATCGGAAGTAATACAGCCATGGTATTTGGCTTAGTACAGGTATTCTTACCTTATATGGTGTTACCGATATATACAGTATTATTAAAAATTGATCCAGGATTAATTGAAGCGGCAACAGACTTAGGTGCATCAAGATTTAAAGCATTCTTAAAAGTGACATTGCCATTATCATTATCAGGTGTAATGTCAGGTATTCTAATGGTATTCTTACCAGCTGCTACAACACTAGTAATTCCTAAATATTTAGGTAATAACGTGTTCTTAATTGGTAACTTAATTGAAAGAGTTTCAATCTTAAGTGGTAATATCGGTTATGGTGCATCAATTGCGATTGTATTATCTGTAATTATGATGGCTATGATACTACTTGTTAGAAGATTAGATAAATTTAAGGGGGCTGAAAATGACTGAAAATAAAGCGTTAAAGTTCCTTAAAAATTTCTTTATTATAATAATTTTATTAATTATTTATTGGCCGATTATATCGATGATTTTCTTCTCGTTTAACGCCAATAAATCATTTACAAGATTTGGTGGATTTAGTTTAAGATGGTATATTGAATTATTCAATCATAAGCAAATGATGAATGCTGTATTAGTTACTATAGTAGTAGCATTAATTTCGACATTTTTCTCTACTATTATTGGAACATTAGCGGCAATTTCCTTATCAAGACAAAAGAAAGTCTTAAGAAATTTAACATTAAATGCAACTAATATACCAATTATTAACCCAGAAATTATTACTGCAATATCACTATTTGTGTTATTCGGTATATTCTTTGTGCCAAGTGGGTATTTAACAATGATATTGGCACATATTGCCTTTTCTACACCGTATGTAATTATTACTGTGTATCCGAAGGTTATTAGTTTAGATCATAACTTACAAGATGCTGCAGCAGATTTAGGTGCAACCCCTTTCCAAACTTTAATGAAAGTTATATTCCCTCAACTTAAAGTTGCTATCGTTGCGGGAGCAGCAATTGCATTTACAATGTCATTTGATGACTTTGTAATATCATACTTTGTAACAATCGGATCTGGTGTATCAAATATTTCAACGTATTTATACACATTAAAACGTGGTTTAGACCCTAAAGTTAATGCATTATCGACATTAATTGTATTAGTTATAGGATTAAAAGTTACTTATGACTATTTCATAGGTGGTCCAAGAAAAATGAAAAAGGAGAGATTAAGACGATGAAAAAATTCAAAAAAATTATGTTATTATTACTAGTCTTATTAATTGTTCCAAGCGCTGTAGCTTGTGATAAAAGACCAGTATTAAGAATTTTAGCACCTGGGGAATACATGTCAGATTCAACTATCGCAGCTTTTGAAAAAGCTAATGATATTAGAATTAGAATTGATGAGTTTGCTAGTAATGAAGAGGCTTTAACATTTATTAAAAGTGGTAAAGTATATGATTTAATTATGCCAAGTGATTATGCATTAGAACAATTAATCGTTGAAAATCAAGGATATATTGAAAAACTCGACTGGACAAAAATCACTACATTTAATAAAGAAACTGATTTATCAGATGGATTATATGACATCTTAAGAAAAATTGAAACTAAATCGAATTTAGATTTATTAGATTACGGTGCACCTTACTTCTGGGGTTCAGTAGGTCTTTTATATAACAAAGATATAATAACTGTTGAAGATACTCAATTAGGATGGGATTTATTAAGACAAGGCGATAAATACAAAGTTGCTTTCTATGATTCATCAAGAGATGCTTTAATGGCTGGATTAGTTGCATCAGGATATTCTATGAACTCTAATGTTGAAGCAGAGATTAATGCTGCTGAACAATGGATTAAAGTTGGTACTGATAAAGGTGTTGGATATATCACTGATAATATTTTTGATGATATTCCTAACAGAACTTATGATATCGCTATGGCGTATACTGGGGATGCTGCTGAAATTATGAACCAAATGATTGAAGAAGAGGAAGATTTAAACTTAGGCTTCTTAGTTCCTACTGAAGGAACAAATATTTGGGTAGATTTCTTAGTTGTTCACTCTAAAGGTAATAAAGAATTTGCCTATAAATTTTTAAACCACATCATGTCATATGACGGAGCTAAGAAAAATACTGACGGATTATTCTACATCTCACCAAGAGAAGATGTAAGATTAGAACAAGTTCAAGAAGCTAAAAGTGCTGATATTAAAGAACTATTCCAAGTTAAATTTAGACCAAACGCTGATATTTTCCGCTTTGATCCTGTATCAAAAGAG
>DUQW01000028.1 GCA_012837585.1 Acholeplasmataceae bacterium | reverse complement strand
TATATCCGGTTAAGTCAGGAATTGGGTGTGTAATATCATCTTCTGGCATTGTTAAAATTGGAATTTGAGTAATTGATCCTTTCAAACCTTTAATTCTACCAGCACGCTCATAAATACTAGCTAAGTCAGTATACATATACCCTGGATATCCGCGGCGACCAGGAACTTCTTTTCTAGCAGCACTAATTTCACGAAGTGCTTCAGCGTAGTTAGTAATATCAGTTAAGATTACTAAAACGTGCATTCCTTGTTCATAAGCTAGATATTCAGCTGCAGTAATTGCCATTCTTGGAGTAGCAATTCTTTCAATAGCTGGGTCGTTAGCTAAGTTCATGAATAGAACCGTTCTTGATAGAGCTCCAGATTTTCTAAATTCTTCAATAAATTCATTTGACTCTTCAAAGGTAATACCGATAGCGGCAAAAACTACCGCAAACTTTTCATCTTTACCTAAGACGGTTGCTTGACGAGCAATTTGACTTGCTAGTTTAGCATGTGGTAATCCTGATCCAGAGAAAATCGGTAGTTTTTGTCCTCTAACTAAAGTGTTAAGTCCATCAATTGCCGAAACTCCAGTTTGAATGAATTCTGCTGGATAATCTCTACCTACTGGATTAGTTGGAGTTCCATTAATATCAAGTGATTTATCTGGAATAATTTTTGAGCCACCATCAATTGGATTTCCCATTCCGTCAAAGACTCTACCTAAAATATCAGGTGATAAATCTAGTTCAATTCCCTTTCCTAAAAAGACCGCTTTGGCATCGTCAATTTTTAATCCTTGAGATGATTGAAATAACTGAACTAAAGCCATCTCATCAGATACTTCTAATACTTTTCCCAATCTAGTTTTACCGCTTTTTAGTCTAATTTCTACTAATTCGTCGTATTTAACGTCCTTTACTTTTTCAACTAACATTAAAGGACCAACAACTTCTTTAATAGTTTTATATTCTTTTACTGCCATATTAGTCCTCCTTTGTTAATTTAGAAAACTCAATTACGATATCTTCATTGATTTTCAAAAATTCTTCTTCGCTTTGGTCTTCTTTAATAAATTTAGCCCTACTAATTTTATGTAAGGATTCCATTTTTTCTAAATCATTATATCTAACACCTTCATCTAACGCTTTTAATGCTTGTTCATACCAAGTTAAGATTAAATTTAACATTAAATATTGTTTTTCGGTTGAAGTGTATGTATCAATTCCATCAAATGCGTTTTGATGTAAGTAATCTTCTCTAATCATTTGGCTTACTCTTAATTTCAAGCGGTCTCTAGGTCCTAATGAATCCATACCAACAAATCTTACAATTTCTTGAAGTGCCGCTTCATCATGTAATAAGCGATTTGTTAATTCAACTTGCTTTTGCCAGTTTGAATTAACATTTTTATTAAACGAATCAAATAATACTGGTTGATAAAGCGAATAAGAATCTAACCAGTCGATTGCAGGAAAGTGTCTTGCGTAAGCCAATGATGATGATAATCCCCAGAACACTTTAACAATTCTTAACGTTGCTTGCGAGACTGGTTCAGATGTGTCACCACCTGGAGGTGATACTGCCCCGATGGCAGTAACTGAACCCTCAACTGGCTGGCTACCTATCGTTTTAACTAGACCCGCTCTTTCATAGAAACTGGCAATTCTAGTTGATAAGTATGCCGGATATCCTTCTTCACCTGGCATTTCTTCTAATCTTGAACTCATCTCTCTTAAAGCTTCAGCCCATCTTGAAGTTGAGTCAGCCATAATCGCTACTTTATATCCCATATCTCTAAAATATTCTGCGATAGTAATTCCAGTATAAATACTTGCTTCACGTGCCGCAACTGGCATGTTTGAAGTGTTGGCAATTAAAACGGTACGCTTCATTAATGAGGCTCCAGTTTTTGGATCCTTTAAGTTAGGGAATTCCATTAAAACGTCAGTCATCTCATTACCACGTTCACCGCATCCAACATAAACGATAATATCGGCTTCAGCCCATTTAGCAAGTTGGTGCTGAACAACTGTTTTACCAGAACCGAATGGTCCAGGAATTGCCGCAATTCCTCCTGATGCGATTGGAAATAGTGTATCAATTACTCTTTGACCAGTTACCATTGGTTCAGTCGGTGCAAGTTTTCTTTGGTATGGTCTTGGAGTTCTAACTGGCCAGTTTTGAACTAAGGTTTGTTCATGTTTGCCATCTTTAGTTTCAATAACTGCAACTACCGTATCAACATTAACTTGTTTAGAGTCTTTAATTTCTTTAATAGTTCCTTCAATATAAGGAGGGACCATGATTTTATGCGTAACCACTTCAGTTTCTTTAACGATACCTAAAGTATCACCACCAATAACGTGATCTCCTACTTTCTTTAGTGCTTTAAAGTCCCAAAGTTTTTCTCTTGATAAACTAGGCAGTTCAACTCCTAGTGGAATATTAGCTCCGTAATTTTCGTAAATAATATCAAGTGGTCTTTGAATTCCATCAAAGATTCCTTCAATTAACCCTGGTCCAAGTTCAACAGATAGTGGTTCATTAGTAAAATAGACTGGTTCACCCGGTCCAATTCCTGCCGTTTCTTCATATACTTGGATTGAGGCAACATCATCACGAAGTTCAATAATTTCTCCGATTAGATGTTTATCACTAACTTTAACTACGTCATAAAGTTGGCATGATGCCATTCCTTTAGCTAAAATTAGTGGTCCTGAGACTTTAGTAATAGTTCCTTTTTCCATATTTAGTCCTCCTTGAAAATATCAATACCAATGGCTGTCTTTACGTTTTCTCTAACTTTTTCAGTTCCTGCTCCACTTGCTTTTTCATCAATTGGAAGCATTAAAAAGATCGGATAAGGATTATCCTTATGTTGATCCCGTAAAGGTTTAATAACTGATTCTAAGTTTTCAGATACTATAAATATTTGCACATCTTTACTAATTAATTCTTTAATTTGTTTATTAACTTCATCTTCTTTTAAAACATAACTTTTAATACCAATTGAATTAAATAGTAAGACATTTCCATTAGTACCAATAGCAACAATCTTTTCTTCCATAATATCAATTAAATCTTATAATAGATTTCCTTTATTTTAATAATTTGTAGTTTTACTCTTTCCAAATAATATAATACTGGTCCTAAGGTATCTTCATTAAGATCAAGTGATTTCACTTGTTCTAGGAAAAGTTTATCTAAAACTTCATTAACTTCGGATAAATCATAATCAATAAAATAATTTGAAAATGCATTTCCGTCTTTGTTATAAAAATAGTTAGATAACCTTGTAGCTATCGTATTATTTGATAAATGAGACATCTCAATAAATTCTTTAATTTTTATATTTCCTAAATCAATTAAATTAGACATTAAAAAATTATTATCTAAACCTAATTTATTAACTCTTAAGAAAGTTTTAATGTTCGTTAAAGTTATTTTATAGTTAAAATATTCTTTTAATGCTTTATCTTTTCGTTTAAACTTTTCATAATAAGTTTTAAAAATATGTGATGAGATTAATGAAGCTAATAAATTAGCGTCACCGTGAAACTCTAATTGATTTAAGTATTCAAATAGCTCTTTTTCTTCATCATCTAATAACTCATAATCTTCTAATATAATTGCTCTTTTTAAAAAGTCATATGAATATGTCGCATCTTTAATAAAATAGCTTCTAGCGTCAATATTAAAATGCTTTTCTTTATATAGCAATATTAAATTAGTTAAATCGTATTCTAAGTTAATTAAAAATAAGTAATCATCTAATTTAGCAATTTTAAAATCTTTTATTAGTTTTTCTTTTTCGAAAACTAATATATTTTCAATATTATTATCTTGAACAAGTGGCCCAATTAATTTATTATTTAAATGACTAAAAAAACTATGTTCATCAAGTGATGATAGTTCATTAAAGTCCTGGGGTTGTAATAAAGTTGTTGATTTGGCTTTAAAATAGCCGTTTGCAAAATTTAAATCCATTACTCTTTAAATAAATGTTTAATTAGGTCTCGTTGTAACTCTTCTTTTTTAGTATTTACTAAATCAGTAAAATTAAAGTTTAAATCATAAATAGTACCGATAACGATAAATCCGTTGTCGATATTAGCTGGATTTTTACTTAATTCTAAATTAAACTTATTGCCTAGTTTTTTATTTAGTAAATCTAAATCTTTTTTATTAGATGATAACGCTTGAAGATATTTATTATAATCTTTTTCCGCTACTTCGATTTTAGCATTTTTATCTACTTCTTCAGACGAAATTAAAGATGCTACTAAATCAAGTAGTTTTTTTCCTTCTAGGTTATTATAATGATCTAAGACTTTCGTAAAAACCTCGTTAACTACGTCTTCATAAATTTTACCCTTAGCTTGTCTGCGCTCTAAGCTAGAGTTGTGTTCTTGTTGTGTTTCAATTAAAGAAGCCTTTACTTTAGCGTCTTTAATTATTTTTTCAGCTTCATTATTAGCTTTTAAAATAATTTCATTATAAGTCTTTTCGCAAAGTTCTAACGTATCAAGTTTAATTTGAGTTAGTTCTTCAGTCCCTAATTCTTCAATTTTTTCATAAATTGTTTTTTCAGTCACAATATCACATTCTTTACTTATATTTTTTTATTAAATAGATACTCCAACCCAAATTAGAATCGCTACAAGTAATCCTAAAATCGCATAAGTTTCTACTAACGCAGTCATTGTCATTCCACGTGCTGACATTTCTGGACGTTTGGCAGTCATTAAAATTGATGAAGCCGCTGTTTTGCCTTGATAAATCGCACTGGTTAAACCGACGACACCGATTACAGCACCTGATGTAAATAATAACCAGCCATTAGCTAGTGAGACATCCAAAGCGCCTCCTCCTAATAGACCAACTTTAACTAAAATTAGAATTCCTACTAAGAATCCGTAAATACCTTGAGTACCAGGTAAGGCTTGTAATACTAAAACTCTACCGAATAATTCAGGTTTTTCACTTAATACTCCAGTTCCTGAACGACCAGCAATGGCAACGCCGATTGCTGAACCAGTTCCGCCTAAGATAATTGCTAATGCGGCTCCAATAATCGCTAATACTATTCCATTAATTCCTTGTAATGCAATAAAATTTTCCATATTCTTTTTTCCTCCTATTAATCTTTAGTAATAACTTCATTAACATTTTCTAATTTTAAACTAAATGGTTCAAATAAATAACCATTTCCTTCATAGAATTTACCAAAAAATTCAATATATTGTAATCTTGAGTCGTGGACATAGGCACTTAAAAGTCCCATAGCGAAGTTGAAAATATGTCCAATGACGAAGATAATAACGGCAAATATCCATCCAAATCCACCAAATGCCGGTCCAACCATTGAACCAAGTAAGTTCATCGCATAACCAATTACGGCAGTTGATAATGATAAGGCTAAAATTCTTGAATAACTTAAGATATCTGATAAATAGTTAGCTATTCCGTATAATCCACCTAAAGCTGATGTCACTCTCTTAAGTGGATTCTTTTGACCTCTTCCAGCTAGTAAGATAATTAATAAAGCTCCAACACCCAAGAAACCATATCCTACATAAGATAAAACTTTCGTAAATTCATTAGCGGCAAATGATCCTTGGAAGAACATACTAAGTAGTGGTTGACCAAAGGCTAGAACTAAACCTAAGAGAATGAAAATCCAACTCATACCATCTGCTAAAGCGGTTAGTGGGTCTTTTAATCTAAATGATTGAATCGTCTTTAGAATTTGCCCTGAAATAATATGTAAGACTCCTAATCCTAGTGAGAAGACTAACAATTCAAGTGGACGTTCCATAATATTAGTCACTTGAACTTGCGGCAGTCCCATAGCCGCAAAGATGGATACGCCAAAGAATGAGTCAAATAATATTCCGGCTACAATTGAAGTAATTCCTGATAGGGTAAATACCGTCATTAAGTTTTTCATTGATCCCTTTGGACGTTTTAATTTTAGGAATAATAATCCACCAATTAATAAAACTAATCCGTATCCAATATCCCCCATCGCGATACCGAAAATTAACCAAAACCACACGCTCATTACTGGGTTAGGATCAATATCAATATGGCTTGGAACTGAGAACATATTGGTTATTGTCTCAAATGGAGCCACAAACTTATTGTTTTTCACCGCTGTTGGTGGCACCTCATCTTCTCGTGGTGTTCTAAAATCAATTTCATAATTGAGATTAGATTTTTTCAAAATTTTTTCTAATTTATCTTTCTCATCTTGTCTTGTCCAACCAGTGATAAATAAAGTTTTATCGGTTTCATTAAAATGAACTAATTTCGCTTCTTTTTCACTTAATATTTGGTCCGCTAAAATTCTTAATTCGCCAGCACTATGTGATAAATCAACTAATTTTTGATTTAAACTTTCAATTTCCTTTTTATTACTTTCAATAGTTAATTCTAAATTAAGTAGATATTCATTAAATGGCCTTTCATCAAGTGGTAATTCTACCTCTTCAAATCCTAATGAACGAACATTATCTAAAATAACATTAGAATCTTCATTTAAGGCTGTATAGCATAGGGCATTTCCTAATTCTGATGAACTATAATACTCATAAGGAATATTTTTTTCGATTAAATATTCTTCAAATTTAGGTTTGTTTTTATCAGTAATATATCCGTATTTAAAGGTGGTGTATTTAGCTTTTTTAATATCTGAAGTTGAATAAGTTAAAAGTGAAAAAGCTTGATATAATTTAATCTCTTCACCTAATGGTTTATTTGAAGCTTCTAATGTTTCGATAGTTTGAACTACATGTTCAACTTGATTTAAAAGTTTGATACGGTTTTCTTTATCCATAACAAAAGAATCATAAGAAACTTCTTGATAGCCAAAGGCTTTCGATTTTCCGTTATGATCTTTTAAATGCTTTAATGCATTTTGAACTCTTAAATAGAGATTGTCTTCATATTGAGTGTCAACTTTTAAGTTTTCTTCTTCTTTATCAATCATAATAAGACCGTGTTTTTGAAGCAATCTTAAAGCTTCAGCGCGGTCTTTTTTTAAGATGACTAACGACGTTTTTAATACTGGAACGATCATTTAGGTTCAGATCCTTTCTAAAACAAATTCAAAACCTTCCTTGATTTTGTTTTTGTTTTCCTTCTTAAAATTTAATCTAAGTTGTTCAAGCTCTTTTTTAGTATTTTCATTCATAGTATTGGCATTTTTTAATGCTTCACTAATTATTCTTTCTTCTTCTTTTCTGGCATCAGAAAGAATACGATTAGCTTCATCATTCGCGCGTTTGTTATTTTCTTTAATTTTCGCTTGACTTTCAACTCTAGCTGATTCAATACTATTTCTTACTTCATTTTCAGTAGCTAATACTTTTTGTAAAATAGACAAATTCTTCACCGACTTTCACCTTATTTAATACTTAAATATTAATTTTACAACCTAAAATTTAAGTTGCACCCATCTATTTTATTTTATCACAAACTATCTCTTATTAGTAATTATATAATTACTATAACTTTACTTAAAACTCAAAAAAAGTAAATTATGAGAAATAAATATTTATCTATAACTTGATAAAATGAAAAGAGCTTGCTGATTTAGCAGGCTCTTTTATGTTTTAAGAAAAGGGAGTTTAATTGATTATTGAATTTCGTTACGATAGAAATTTAATGGCTCATTTAACCTGTTATTGACTAAATCCCAAGTTAAATCTTTCTTTGCAGATAATATATGCATCGTACCATTTACAATTACTAATTTTTCAAAGTCAAATGCTTGCATATTCTTAAATATTTCAAGCATTTCAATATTTAATACTAATTTATCTTGAGAATTAAAATCTACTTTAAACATTAAGATATTTTTAGCATAATGATAAGAATAAACACCGTCTTGGTCTTGTTTCATAAAACTATGATGAACAATAAAACCAAATGTTCCATTTGCACGGTCAATTAATAAGTTTTCTCTTGGGTTGTACATTACATCTGAATGCATTGACCATTCATCATATAGAAATTCAATTGTGTATGGTTTTTGGCTACTATCAGTATATGCTGATACTTTGATACCAATTACTCTACCATCTAAATCAGCCATAAATCCAATACCGATAGTATGTTTTGGATCATCCCAAGTAAATAATACTTGTGAGAATCCTGGCTCTTCAATTGCATCAACAATTATTGGGTTAGCTGGATCAGTTATATCGATAGTATATAACGGATCAGTTTGTAAGAAAGTAACAACTTTAGCATATTCAGGAGTGAAAGTTACACTTTTCACATCTTCTCCTGGTTTTCCTAAACCTTCAGTTAAATGACCGATAATCTTAAGTGTATCGACATTCCCCATTGGTTTTAAGATATATAAGTGATTTGTGCGGTTTTTACCAAAAGTAGTAACTACTCTAATCATTCCTTCATAGACATCTAAGAAGTATTGATCTCTTAAATAACCTTCTACTTCTTGAGAACCAATATAAGCCATATTACCATCTTTGTCATAGCTTACGGCAATAACTTGAGTTGTATTATAAAACTCAAACCACATTTGGCCAGTTTGTTTCCATTTGTAGTTAGTTAAAACGATCATTCCGTTACCCATGTAGATGGTTTGGTTTTCACCAATAAATCCAATCTTCTTAGTTGTGAAATTGTTATCTTTTAAATCAACAGAGTAAATTCTAGCGATACTAGTTGAGTTATTTTCACCTTTGAAGTAATAAAGTGATTCAAAGTCCATTGGTAATAACTTACCATTTTCATCAAATCTTAAATATTCATTAACGAATAAATATAATACGCCTTCAGTTAATCTAACATCTCTTATATATCCGTTAAGTTTTTCGGTTTTTAAAATTTGTAAGTTGTTAGTATCAATAATAATGTATTTAGCTTCATAGCGATATGGTCTTCTGTATATGTATGGCATTGGTTCAACCATATCAGCTGATGCATCAGTTCCTTGTCCAGAACCTTCATAATAAACACGTTCATAACCGAATACGATTAATCTGTCTTTATAAAGAATCATATTATGAATAGAAGTATTTTCTAATATTAAGGCTTCAAACTCTCCAATATGATTTCCCATTTCATTTAGTGGAACTTTGAAAATACGATCTCTAAAATCCATTGGTGCATATAACAAATATTTACCAATTTCATGAACTTTAGCGATATCAGATTCTGATACTCCGTCTACTTGGTTATAAGTATCTGCGATATTCGGTTTATCTTGCGTAGATGAAGTAGAATCGGGTTCTCCAGCTTCAGGTGCAGCATTATGAGAATCTTTTGGTGCATCAGGTGAAAACATTATTTCGTCTAAGTTATTGCGGTAATCTGTTTTATTGTTATTTTGAATTTGAGCAAATATCTTTTCAAGTTCTTCTTGACTTGAAAATGATCTAGCATTTTCGTAAGTAACACCATCTTGAGTAATCGCAGTAAACTTTAATGCGACTGGTCGAGTTTTATTAAAGGTAGAGGCTCCGCCTACTACTGATAAAACTCCAACTAGCAATAACAGTGTCATTGAGACAACATTAGCTCTAAATTGATATCGATTAACTCTTGAACGTTCAATTCCGCTTTTCTTTTGATAATTATTTAAACGGATATTCCAAATTACTCTTACTAATAAGAATACAAATAATAATGCAGCAAGTACTCCAACTGTAATATAGAAAGCTAACATATCTAATCCCTCCTTTTAGGTTTTTAGTTTAACTTTTTTGTCACCTCTATTATATAGAAACCAGTTTATTTTGTCTTAAATTCTTCGCAACTTACAAAAAATAGTCCGTAAGTTGCAAAAAAACACTCCCTATTTGGAAGTGTTTCATAATATTAAACTAAAATCCACCTTTTTCTTTTAAGGCTAGTCTAAATGGTTTTAAATATGATCTGTTTACCTCTAGTTTAATCCCACCAGGTAAACTTAGTTCTAATTTAGAGTTTAAAAGTGGTTTAATATATTCAATCTTATCTAAGTTAACGATAACTGTTTTAGAAATCCTTACGAATTTTAAATCAGCTAAAATTACTTCTAATTCTGCTAGTGTATGTTTTAAGAAGATATCTTTATAAAAACTATTAACTAAAATAACTTCATAGCCTAATGATTCAAAGTATAAGCACTCTGATGGGTAGACTTTTCTTTTTTCATCAATAGTATCTAACCAAAATCCACTTTCTTTATCGATAATCTCATTAAGCAGTCTAAAAAATGTAGCTTCATGTTGAGTTGGAACTTGAAATAAAATGTCATCTTTTAAGACTAAAGTTTCTAACTCAATATAGGCATCACTTTTTAATAGTTCGATTAATTTTTCCGCTCTTTCAATATTTAGCGCAAGTTTAATCATAGATACCTACCTTTAAAATTATCTTTATTATATATGATATATAAATAAAATAATAAATGACCCGTAAGTTACAAATATTTACGCATAAGTTACATTATTCTGGTAAATAGTCATAATATCCATTTATGACTATTTCATGTTTTAACCACTGGATTCTTAATTCTAAATGATTCTTTAAATAAAGATATTGATCTTCATATTTATTTGATTGATACATCGCCTCAGTATTTGGCCAGACGTACTTATCAAGGATATCCCATTTTAAGAAATTTCTTTCGGCATACACCTTTAACCCGTTATAGGCAAAGTCTAAATCTTCTAATAATTTAGGCATTATGTTATATAAAACATCACTAAGTCTAGCAAGATATTTTTCTTTAAAATTAGGATTATCAATTATTTTATTAAACCAAGGATTATACCGGTTACGGTATAATTCTGGGCCTGAATTAAAATAATCACCATTACCTAGTGAGATATCAAAATCCCAGTGTGGTCCCATATATAATTTATTATCTTTAATAACTGAATAAACGCTTGAGTATCCAATATCTACCGTTTTAAAAATTTCATGTAAAATGAAATAATCAATAAAATTATCTAGATCTATATAGTAATCATACATCTCGGTATGAAATGAAAAGTTTAAGTCTCTTATAAACGTGTGAAGATAAGTAATGTGCGTCCTTACTTCATCAGGAGTTAGCTTTTCCATATCAGGAAATTTTATAACAAACTTGGCACCCTCTTCTTCAAACCACATCACATCTTCGGGGCCTTCAGCTTCACATCGTGATAGTTCTTGTTCAAGTTCAATTAAGTAATTACCAACAACTAATCCTTCTTTATCATCGCGGATTTGTTCAGTAAGTAAATATACTCCTTGATACTCATTATTTAAATATAGTTCAACATATCTTGTTTCTAAAACATAATTGGTATTAAGATATGAAGATAATTTATGAGCTAAATAATTACGTAGTAATGATTTATCACTATATTCTGCAAGCAGAACATAGTTTTTAAGTGGTTTCATCCCCAGTAACGGATAACGTTCTTTCATTTTAATGCGGTATGGCTTTTTAGGAAATAGCCCCCATGTCGAATTTCCTCTTCCTCTTATTTCCATTGATAACTCGCCAGTTTTAAATTCTCCTCCTTTAACTTCAACAGTTCCTTTAACATATTCCTCTTTAGACACAATTGGTGCATTATTTTTAGTATTTACATAAAGTGTATATACTTCAAACTTAGGAACTTCTATTGGAGTTTCTTCTTCCGTATTATCATCTGGATTTGGATCAATAACTCCTGGAGCTTTCTTCCCGCAAGCTCCCAAGAGCAAGATAAACATTAATAATATAAGGATTAAAGATTTTTTCATACTATCCACCTCATCTCTATTTTATCATATATATTTTTATAAATAATATTGCATTTTACAATCTTAATAAAAAAAATAACCAAGGTGGTTAGCCTTGGTTATTTATTATTTTTAATAATGTTCATTATATTCAGCTGATAGTGTTGTATTATGACCGTACGCATAGAAATTAGCTGAAAATCCTGCACCACCTGTTCCAAGTGGAGCTAATGTTTTAGCATCAGTCCAACTATTAAATTGATAACTCATACCTTTAGTTTGGAAGTTTGCTTCATACTGGCTAAGTCCTGGATGAGCTAGTACTTCTGCCTCTCTTGCTCCAAAGTTAACCATAATCGAGCCGGTTGCTTGTACGGCTATTGCACCAGAAGCTCTCCAGTATTTAACGATAATGTTAACTTTGGCATTAATCTTTAAGATAGTATACATAAAAATTAAATCATCAACATTAATTGTAAGTGATCCAGCCGTATTATCGCTTAAATGAGTTGATATAGTGAAAGTTGATACAACCAAAGGCATTTTCACAAAACTACTATAATTGATACTTCAATAGGAAAACAAGGGAAAATCAAGCACTTTTAAAACACTCGTTTTCCTTTTTTAAGTTCGTTACCTGTTGAGTTGTTCATTGTTTACTTAAACTAAAAACTATTATTAAATTGTAGTTAGGGCAACTTGCTGCAACTTAAATTTTATAAATTTATTATTAAAAATAAACTTTTAAACTATTTATTGATATAAATTAAATGGTAAATCCATCATTTTGCAACTTACTACAACTTAGAATATCTTTTGTTCAATTATCTTTTTCTATAATTTAAATCAAACTTTATAGAATATACTAATCTATTTTTTAATGTTTCATCTACAACAACATCATAATTTTTATTAAATATTGAATTTAGAGCTTCATACATTCTAGGTCCTGAGTTTTTAAGTCCAAGTCTATTTTGAACATCACGGCCAGAAATAACTAATTCTTTCTTACCTGCTTCAATACCTTCTTGTATCATTTCTTCTATAGTATCAGTTATTTTTTTAAATGTAACATTATCTCCAAATGTTTCTTTATTGTATGCATTTAATAAAGCATTAACAACAACCTCTATATCACTATCACTATTTACAATATATTGTTTAATCTCATCATCATTGGCTTTTGGAAGATTAACTTCTAAATAATCTATCTGATTTTTAAAACGGAATGTTGCAAATTTAGTAAATTTTCCATCATCAAATACTTTTAATAAATCTGCCCAACCATACCTATTGTTAACTTGTATAAAATCTATATTATATTCTTTTAATTTCTTAACAATTTTATAATACTTTAAGTTCACCCAATAATTATTAAACACATGTGAAAGATTTCTTTTATTATCTTTATCATCATAAAAAACTAATTCATCTTTTGGAATAACTATATATTCTTCAGGTATATCTCTTTTATCATTAACAAAAGATAAGCCTAAAAAGTCTATCATAGTTTTTCTTCTATTATTTTTATACTCTTCTTCTGTTTCATTTGGTTTTCTATTATAAAACTTAACATCCCAATGTTTTTCTAAAAAATCTAACATTTTTAAGCCTCTATCAAGTATTGACTTAGGTGTCCAATTATCATATTTAGCAACTTCTCTTTCAGATAAAGAACCATTTTCATAACCAATTGCTCCATCTCTATATTTTTTCTTTTCTTCAAATGAATCATTTTGTAAAGATGAGTTAATTGATTGTGATAATGGTAGTAAATTACCTAAAGAATTAGTTAATATATTAATTTCTTTTTCACTATAACCTCTTACTTGATTTAACCAATAACCATAGGTTTCATTAGCTGTTTGAGGTAGTATATGCTCAATAGATACTTTATCTTTATCACGAGATGTTAAAAAATATTTATCTTCTAATAAAAACGATCTATATTGACTATCAAATTCTCTTAAATGTTGTTCATATTCAAACAAGAAATATCTTAACTCGCTCCACGAATAAAATCCTTTTCCTGATTCTATAAATTTAGTCATTTTATTTTTAAAGTATTCACCAAATCTTGGTTTAATACGATTTAAAATTTCTTTAACGGTATTTATACAATTATCAATATTAGCTTCATAATAAAGATTTCTTGCAGCTGTATATATAGGATTCATTTTATATGTAGAAAAAGCTTCTGAACATCTATAAACTATAAAAATTGTATTTTCTATAGTTTCTAAAAGTTCTATTCTTTTATCTTTACTAAATTTATCAGCGTGTTTTAATAAAGACATAATCATAGGTATAAATGTAACAAATCCTAGTCTCTTAATTCTTTTTATCCACGCTATTTCTTCTGTTGATATATTTATTCCTATTACTTTAGAATCCGGATCATTTATAAAATAATAATATTTAGCAGATTCTTTAAGGCTATCTACATATTCAATTATTTCTACATCCCAAGATTTAGTTTTCTTTTCTTCTTTTATATTTTCTTTTTCTACTTCAAAGTTATCTTCTTCTATAGCCTCATCATCATTATCTATATATTCTTTTATATATACTAAATCATTATTTAATCGAAAAGTTCCTAGGGTAAATCTTCTGCCTAAAAGGTCTGTAACATAGTTAACTCCTCTTGTCCCAGTGTATGGGAAATACATATTCCAATGATATCTTAAATAATCTTCATCTGATAATTTAACATCTTTATTTCTTCCTAGCTGTTTATAGATTTCAGTCCATGAAGAAATAATTATATTTCTTAATTGTCTTTGATATGAAGGATTATCTGATAAGACAGATATTAAATATAATAATCTATTTTTTAATAACTCTAATGTAGATAATTTTTTACCACGGTTATTCATTGTTTCAAAAGCAATATAAACATCAAAGTCATTATTAACTTCAAATACATTATATTTAAAGTTATTTACTAACTTACTAAATAAGTCTTCAATTACTTTAATATTGTTTCCTGATTTTCTATAAAGTTCTTCTATCTTATTAGAAAATATTTCTTTTGCTTTATCTAGATTATAAGTATAGACTGTTTGTTCTAATTCGCCAGGATTTTCTTTTTCAAATATTTTATATTCCAAATGTTCTTTACTTGCTTTATCATTAATATAACTAAATATATAAAGTGTATTAAAAATTGTTCCTTCTTGAGTAACTTTTATATATTTGTTATCGATATCATCTAAACTAATATCATTTAAATTATTAATATTATTAGCTCTACAAAACTTTAATATAGAAAATATTAAAATAACACTTGTTGTAAGTCTTTGTTGACCATCAATAACATAACAAGCTTCTTCTTTATATTTAAAAATCCAGTTATCATCTGAGTTCCAACCTTGTTTATCATTTTGTTTATCGATTGTTTCTAATGATATCATGCCAGTGTAGTGGTTTCTTGAGATATCTAAATTCATTAAGTCATTCCAAAAATCATGGATTTGTTTTTCTTTCCAAGCATATCCTCTTTGATATTCAGGTATTCTAAATACATACTTATTAAATAAATCAGAAAGTGATTCTAGTGATTTCATATATTTGTTTTGTATACTTTTAATTTATTAAGCAATCAATTTTTAAGTATACTCTCCTTTTTTTATTATTTGATTGCTCATTATAAAAATTATATAGAATTTATTCCATATTTATTTTCAAACTCTAATAATATATTTAGTAATATTTCATCAAGATACGTTAATGCTTTATTTCTAATTTCTTTAGGAATCCCATAGTAAGCTTCAGCTATGCCACCAGTTATGGCTGCTAAAGTATCACTATCGCCACCAATAGATATAGCATTTCTAATAGCATCTTCAAAACTTGTTGATTCTAAAAAAGCCATGATAGCTTGTGGGACTGTATCTTGACATGTTTCATTAAATTTATATGTATCTCTTATTTCATCTAATGTGAAATGCATTTTATAATAATGTTTATCAATATAATTTTTAATATCAGTAATATTATATCCATTTCTTGCTAGATAAATAGCAACTGTGGTTGCTTCAGCACCTTTAATTCCCTCAGGGTGATTATGAGTAACTTCAGTTACTTTTCTTGATAGCGATATCGCTTCATCAAGGGATTTAGCAACATATCCAACGGGACTTACTCTCATTGCTGCACCATTGCCAAAACTATTATATGGTTTTGGATTTGCTGAAAACACCCAAAGACCAAAAGCCCCTCCATACCCACACAAAGGATAGTTCCTTCCAATTTCTTGCATATACTTAATCGATAAAGAGCTCAAATCAATATAATCAGGTTCTGCGTTTAATATAGCTTTTGCAATTGAAAGAGTCATTACTGAATCATCAGTAAAAAAGCATTTATCATTTAAGAATTCAAAATGGTTTGTTTTATTATTATTCCACTCAAATCTTGAGCCTACTATATCACCAATAATTGCACCTAACATATCTATCACCTAAAACTAATATGTTTAATTAACCACTACCCAATTACCATCTTTATCTGTTCCAATATGTTTAATATAACCTTCTTTTGTTAGTTTTGCTAGATCTCTTTGAATAGTTCTTGAAGAAACTTTCAATATTTCTGATAACTCTTGAGCTGTGGTTTGCGGGTTATCTTTTATTAAATTAATTATCTTCTTTTGCCTTTCTGTAAGTAACTGCTTTTTACCCTTTTCATGTGCGACATTTACTACGACATCATCTACGACATTTACTACGACATCATCTACGACATTTTTATCTAAAGTCTCATCAAAATTCCTATTATAAAGCGTAACTATAACTCCATTATCTGAAATACTAAAGTGTGGTTGTTTATGAAAGCCAATATAATCTTCAAATATTCT